>JACFNJ010000068.1:0-6439 GCA_019454865.1 Bacteroidia bacterium | reverse complement strand
CCTAGAGTAAAAGATGTAATTAGTTATAGCAGAGAAGAAGCTATTCGACTTGGGCACGACTATATTGGAACAGAACATCTGCTTTTGGGACTTATCCGTGAAGGTGATGGCAAAGCCATAAGAACCCTTAAAGCCATTGATGTGGATATCGTTCGTTTAAAACGATCAATAGAAGATGCAATTAAAGGTACTGCAAATAATAACATTAACTTAGTTAATATACCTTTAACCAAACAGGCAGAGAAAGTTTTGAAAATAACATATCTGGAAGCTAAAATTTTCAAAACTGACATTATAGGAACCGAACATTTATTATTGTCAATTTTACGTGATGAAGATAATTTGGCATCACAAATATTATCACAATACGGAGTAGCATACGATATTTTTAAATCAGCAATTGAAAATAATGTTTCTGACATAAAAAATGAATCTAGTTCAGATGCATCGGATGATGATTACTATCGTGAAGAAACTCGTAAGCCACTTGAACCTATACGCAAAACTGACAGCAAATCTAAAACACCTGTACTGGATAATTTTGGAAGAGACTTAACTAAAAATGCAGAAGATGGAAAATTAGACCCAATAATAGGACGTGAAAAAGAAATAGAGCGAGTTTCGCAAATATTGAGCAGACGGAAGAAAAACAATCCGGTATTAATAGGTGAGCCTGGCGTTGGTAAAACAGCAATTGCCGAAGGTTTGGCTTTACGTATTGTACAAAGAAAGGTTTCGCGGGTGTTATTTAATAAGCGAGTAATAATGCTTGATTTGGCAAGTTTGGTTGCTGGAACAAAGTATCGTGGGCAGTTTGAAGAAAGAATGAAAGCAGTGATGAGTGAATTGGAAAAATCGCCTGATGTGATTTTATTTATTGATGAGATTCATACAATTGTTGGAGCTGGTGGTGCAAGTGGTAGCTTGGATGCAAGCAATATGTTTAAGCCGGCTTTATCGCGTGGCGAAATACAATGTATTGGTGCTACTACATTGGATGAGTACAGACAATACATTGAAAAAGATGGAGCATTGGAAAGACGTTTTCAGGCAGTGTTAGTTAATCCTACATCACCGGAAGAAACTGTTCAAATATTAAATAACATTAAAGGTAAATACGAAGAACACCATAATGTAATTTATGAAGACTCCGCATTAGAAGCTTGTGTAAAGTTAAGCAATAGGTATATTACCGATAGACACTTGCCGGATAAAGCAATTGATGTATTGGACGAGGCAGGTGCACGAGTGCACATAAGCAATATACATGTACCTCAAAATGTACTGGATTTAGAAAAAGCGATTGAAGATATTAAAGTAGAGAAAAACCATGTGGTAAAAAGCCAGCGATATGAAGAAGCAGCAAAGTTAAGAGATAAAGAAAAACATTTGTTGGAGCAACTTGAAGTTGAAAAACAAAAGTGGGAAGAAGAAACAAAGCTGCAACGCTATCGAGTTACTGAAGAAGATATTTCAGAAGTAATTGCGATGATGACCGGTGTGCCGGTAAAAAGAATAGCTCAAAGCGAAGGACAAAAACTTTTAAGTATGCCTGAAGATTTGCAAGGTAAAGTAATTGGACAAGATGCGGCTATAACTAAATTATCAAAAGCAATTCAGCGTACGCGAGCCGGATTAAAAAATCCAAACAAACCAATTGGTTCTTTCATCTTTTTGGGTCCTACCGGAGTTGGAAAAACAGAAATGGCAAAAGTTTTAGCTAAATATTTATTTGATAGCGATGATTCGATAGTACGTATTGACATGAGTGAGTACATGGAAAAATTTGCTGTAAGTAGATTAGTCGGTGCTCCTCCGGGATATATAGGGTACGAAGAAGGTGGGCAATTAACTGAAAAAATTCGTAGGAAACCTTATGCGGTAGTTTTATTGGATGAAATTGAAAAGGCACATCCGGATGTTTTTAATATCTTACTTCAGGTGTTAGACGAAGGATTTATAACAGATAGCTTAGGGCGCAAGGTTGATTTTAGAAATACAATCATCATAATGACTTCGAATATTGGAAGCCGTCAGTTAAAAGAGTTTGGCTCCGGTGTTGGGTTTTCTACTCCAAGCAAAGCTGCTCAAGCAGATGCTAATGCAAAAATTGTAATTGAAAACGCATTGAAGCGCTTCTTTTCTCCGGAATTTTTAAATCGGATTGATGATATCATTGTATTTAATCAATTGAATCAAGAGGCTATTCATAAGATATTAGACATTAATTTGGAAAAGCTATTTAATCGGGTAGCTGAACTTGGTTTTACTTTTAAAATTAGTGATGAAGCGAAAGAGTTTATGGCTATAAAAGGGTTTGACCCGGATATGGGAGCCAGACCACTTGCCCGTACCATACAAAAATATTTGGAAGATCCTGTTGCTGAAGAACTGTTGAAAATACCACAGGGAGAGTCTGCTGTTATTGAGATTGATTACAATAAAGAGCAAAACGAGAATGAATTGAAAATCTCAATAGGAAAGAAAAAAGAAAAGAAGAAAAAGGATACACCATCCGAAAACTAATTTCTTTTTGCTTACAGAAATATCTTTAACGTATAACTACTCTAATTACTAATGACTGATTTTTTTACGCATTTACGCCATGAATTTGAACTTCCTTTAGAAAACCCTGTATTGGTTTTTTCTTTGATATTGTTCATTATTTTATTGTCTCCAATTTTATTACGCAAACTTAATATACCGGGAATTATCGGTTTAATTATTGCTGGTGTAATAATAGGTCCTCATGGCTTGTATGTGTTAGAAAAAAATTCGGCAGTTGATTTGTTTTCTACAATAGGGCTTTTATATATCATGTTTATTGCGGGGCTTGAGTTGGATCTGAATGAGTTTAAAGCAAACAGAAATAAAAGTTTATTGTTTGGTTTTTTTACATTTATAATTCCATTGTCAATTGGCTTTCCTGTATGCCATTATTTGTTGGGATATAATTTCAATACTAGTTTGTTAACTGCTAGTATGTTTGCTACACATACATTAGTAGCTTATCCAATAGTAAGCAAGTTTGGTGTATCTAAAAATCAGGCCGTAGCCATTACCGTAGGCGGAACAATATTAACAGATACTGCTGTTCTAATTATTTTGGCTGTTATAATTGGTAGTAGTCAAGGGAGTTTAAACCAAGATTTTTGGATTCGTTTAGGTGTTTCATTAGCAATATTCACGGCAATAATGTTTATTATAATACCTCGATTTGCAAAATGGTTTTTTCAAAAGCTCGAAAGTGAAAAACACTCGCATTATATTTTTGTATTGTCTATTGTGTTTTTTGCAGCATTCTTAGCTGAGGTTGCCGGAGTAGAAGCCATTATAGGAGCGTTTGTGGCAGGGTTGGCTTTAAATAAATTAATTCCGCATTCTTCTGCATTAATGAATAGAATTGAGTTTATAGGTAATTCGCTATTCATTCCATTTTTTTTGATAAGTGTAGGAATGATAGTAGATATTAGTGTTATACTAAGCGGGCCTACAGCATTAATAGTAGCAGGTACATTATCCGTTGTTGCAATTTTTGGAAAATGGTTAGCTGCATTGTTTACACAATTAGTATTTAAATATACAGGTGCTCAGCGTCAGCTTATTTTTGGACTAAGCAGTGCACATGCCGCTGCAACCTTAGCAGTGATATTGGTAGGATATGAGGCAAAAATTATTGATGAAAATATCTTAAACGGAACCATTATTTTAATATTAGTAACTTGTATTGTTGCTTCTTTTGCTACTGAAAAAGCTGCTAAAAAAATTGTAATTGAGGCAGATGGGGAAGTAAGTACTGTTACACAAACTGCATTGTTAAATACAGAACATATTTTGTTACCGGTAGCTAACTTTGCTAATATTTCGAAGATATTGGATTTTGCAATATTAATTAAAGATAAGAAATCAGCTAATCCGGTTTCAATTTTATCTGTAGTTTCTAATGATACCGAGGCTGAAAAAAATATAATCAAAGCCCGTGAAAAATTAGAGAATTATGTTATGCAAGCATCCGCATCTGAGGTAAAAGTAAATGTGCTAACAACAATTGATTTTAATGCTGCAAGTGGTATAAATAGAATATCTCGAGAGATTATGGCTGATACAATTGTTTTGGGATGGCCTCAAAAAATTGGTATAATAGATAAACTAATTGGAGAGAATATAGATAGTATATTGAGCAATACCGATAAAACTACATTTATCTGTTATATAGAGAATCCTATGGTGCAGCATAAGCAAATAATAGTTGCCGCTCCTCCTTTTTCGGAATTTGAAAACGGTTTCGGTATGTGGCTTAGCAAATTAGCAGCATTATCACAAGAGTTAAGTATTACAATGAAGGTTTTTGCCAATGATGCTACTCATAAAGCAATAAAAAGGTATCTTGATGAATCAAAAATTAATATTTCAATTCAATTCGAATTATTTAGTGAATGGGATGACTTTTTAATACTATCAAGAAATATTGATAAAGATGACTTGTTTGTTTTGGTATCCGCACGTAAAGGTGCTGCTTCATATCTTTCAGTGCTTGATCAATTGCCTACTAAAATTGAAAAATATTTTCCTAATAACAGTAAGTTGGTAATTTATCCTCAGCAATTTGGTGATGGTTCAAACAGTCAATATGATGATATGATTTCTACAGATACATTAAATAAAGGAATTAATGTAGCGCAAAAAATTGGTAAAGAAATCAGTTCAATTTTTACAAAAAAAGAAACCGATTAAGTAAAATTCAATTTGTAATTGAAAAGTTATAACAACTCAATTCTTTCTATGCAATGTACCGGAATCATTAAGCCACCTTTTAGTGTTATTAAATCATCAGATGCTTGCCATACTGTTGTTTCTACTTCTAATAAGCCATCTTCTGACATAAAAAATATTTTACTTTTTCCTTTACTACTATTGCCTAATATCATGGCCTTTTCTATTAGTTCTCTGCGCAGTAACTTATCCGATTCTTTGTCAAGCACTTCATAGCTAACAAATTTCACGCTAGGGATGTCTTCTTTATTAATTAAGCGAATGGTGTTCATACTTATTAAGGTTTAATTGTTTTGTAAAAGTATATATTTATTTTAAAAATACAATAAAAAATTATAAATGGAAATTAATGTAAGTTTAAATGAGTTTCAAAATCACAAATTGAAGCTAATGGAAATCTTAAAATCGTATGTTCCATTCAATGCTTTAGAATTATGTTGTGAGCTTATAATTCATTATCGTTTGAATTTGCATATTGAAGTTGAGCGGAAAACTAAATTTGGGGATTACCAGTATCTGCCTAAAAGTAAAAGCGGCAGAATTACAGTTAACCATAATTTAAATCCCTATGAATTTCTGTTTACATTTATTCATGAATTGGCACATCACACTACTTTTTTAAAATATGGTAATTCAATTGATGCGCATGGTACAGAGTGGAAAAATGAATTTAAACAACAAATGTTTCCTTTTTTGCAAAAGGATATTTTTCCTAATGTATTGAAATTTGCAATAATAGCTCACATGAAAAATCCAAAATATTCGCACAGTGCCGACCCAAAGTTACATGGAGTTTTAATGCAATTTGATACCAAAAAAAATTACACAACTTTAAATGATCTTAATGAAGGAGAAAAATTTAAACTATCAATTAAATCACGACAAATCTTTATAAAACAAAATCCATTACGAACATATACAGTGTGCAAATCTGTAATTAATGATAAGTTATATAAAGTGCCATCATTGGCTAAAGTGATTAAGGTTTAGTTCGATTAGAATTTTATCGGAAGTTCTAATTCTTTCCCATCACGTACAACAACAACTTTTGTTTCATCTCCTTTATTAAATTGAGATAGGGATTTCATATACGATTGCATATCCTGTACAATTGTATCACCTAACTTAATTATTAAATCACCACGTTTAACTCCTGCAATCTGTGCAGGTTTTCCTGTTGTTACTCCATCTACTTTTAATCCTTTTCCATCATAAAGATAATCCGGCATTACACCTAATGTAACTTTAAATCGTACCTTGGCTGTTGTGTCTTGTGCTGTAGGTGTAAATTTCAATTTCCCGCTATTATCTAAAGAGCCAACTAAGTTATAAATGTAATCTATAATTTGTACGGTACCCTTGTAATTGATTTTATCTGCATCATCACTTGGTTTATGATAATCAAAATGTGAGCCCGTGAAAAAGTGTAACGCAGGAATATTGATATAATAAAATGAAGTATGGTCGCTAGCGCCTGTACCGCTTTCATCAAATTTTACTTTTAAATTGCTAGGCACATTCTTTAATGTAGTGTTCCAAATTGGAGATGTACCTGTTCCACTAATTACAAAACTATGTTTAATAGTATCTAATCTACCTACCATATCCATGTTTATCATATAGGTAAAAGTTGATGTATCTAATGTGGGATTTTTAGTGTAATAAT
>JACFNJ010000067.1 GCA_019454865.1 Bacteroidia bacterium | reverse complement strand
AATAAAATATATAGCCAACTGATAGTATCTTGTATTATGGTATTATTATCCATTAAGGCAAGTGCTACTCACTATCGTGCAGGTGAAATTATCTATGAGCAACTAACAGAAAGAAGATACCGAATAACTGCAATAACCTATACTGACCCGCGTTCCAGAGCAGACATTTCTACTGAAGAATTAACTATATCGTTTGGTGATGGTACTTCCGAAACTGTAAAACGAACCAGTCGAGTGTTTTTATCCAATATCATCGTTCAAAATATATATACCACAACACACGAATACCGTATTGATGGTTCGTACTTAATTAATATTATTGACCAAAACCGTGTAGATGGAATTGTAAACATTAACCTTGGTAACTCACAATACATAGCATTTTATGTAGAATCGTTATTAAAAATTAACCAAAGCATCGGACCAAACCGCTCTCCAATTTTAACCAAACCGCCAATTGATAATGGTTGCTTAAATAGAAGGTATTATCACAACCCATCGGCATACGACCCGGATGGCGATAGTTTGGTATTTTCCCTTATACCACCAAAACAAGCTATGGGACAAGAAGTACCCAATTATGAAACACCAAAATCCAGTAATGATATATTTAAAATAGACCCGATAAACGGACAATTGGAATGGGATGCACCAATACTTGCAGGAATTTATAACATTGCAATTTTAATTAGAGAGTATAGAAAAAATATACTTGTTGGCTATGTAGTACGCGATATGCAAATAACTATTAACAATTGTATTAACCAACCACCCGTAGTGCAAAATATTGCCAATGGCTGTGTAGTAGTTGGCGATACCATTCAACGCATAATTAGTGCAGCCGATCCGGATAATTTCCAAAAAGTAAGTTTGCGTGGTTATGGTGGTCCGTTTGCAGTGGAAAGAAAAGCTACATACTCGCCAAATCCGGCAATTGGCTTAGGAAGTATCAATACTTTATTTAATTGGTCGCCAAGTTGCAGCCACATACGCAAAAGCCCGTGGCAAATTATTTTTGAAGCAAAAGATGATGAAACTTCCAATCCGGCTGTAAACCAAAATTCGTTTTTTGTACAAGTAATTGCTCCGCCAATATTAAATGTTAAAACAACTCAAATAAATAATGGTTTTGAATTAACATGGAATAATGACACCTGTGGATTAGCCGGAAGATACAAAGTATATAGAAAAATAGATAGCAGCAATTGGCAACCTGCACATTGCGAAACCGGTATTCCTGCTTCTACCGGATTTCAATTAATACATACCGTAAACACATTAAACAACCCTACAGCAAATGTATTTTATGACAACAATGGAGGCAGTGGACTTTCGCCATTAGTTACATATTGCTATCGGGTAATTGCTGAATATCCGCCACGCAGTGCCTCAGGGCAAGTTATTTATGGCGATTTTTCGGAAAGTATTGCATCAGAAGAAGTTTGTGCAAAGATAGTTTTATCAACCCCTATGATTACCAAAGCAAGTGTAATATCAACACACAAAACAAACGGTAAAACAGATATAGCTTTCATAAAACCGGAATTTTTAGATACTTTACATTATCAAGCACCTTACCAAGTTGCAGTAAAACGAAATTCAAGCAAGGGAATCAACTTTACAACCATAGCAACCAAGGATTATACCTCATTTGCAAACATTAATGATGAAGTATTGCAAGACAGCATGCTAAATACTTCCGATAGCCAATATGTTTATGTAATTGATTTTTATGCAACCGTAAGTGGTGCAAAAACATTGGTAGGAACAAGCCCTGATGCTACTACTATAAGAACCGGAATATATTCTACTGACAGAACTAACATACTATCTTGGAATGTTAATGTACCTTGGCATAACGATACTTTTATTGTGTATCGTAAAAACACTTCCAATGTTTTTGACAGCATAGGTTTTTCATTACACACATCCTACTCCGATACTAACTTAACCAATAACCAAACATACTGTTACTTTATTCGTTCAAGTGGATTTTATGAAAGTTTTTCGGTTAAAAAAGCAACATTCAATTTTTCACAAGAAATATGCGGCACACCTATTGACACCGTAAAACCGTGTGCTCCGGCATTAAGCATTTTGCCTCCTTGCTCAACTGCAAATGAATACAGAAATTATTTAAGTTGGACACCTATACCTCAGTGTGCTATGGATGTAGTAAGTTATAAGGTATTTTTTAAACCAATGGAAAATGACCCTTATCAAGAATTAATTACACTACCTAATACACAACTTAATTATTGGGATATGCGCACAGAACAAAAACAATCAATAGCCGGATGCTATTATGTAGCAGGCGTTGATAGTGCCGGAAACATAAGCAACAATACCAATGAAGTATGTGTGGACAATTGCCCTTTTTACCAAATTCCAAATGTATTTACACCAAATGGCGATTTAAGCAATGATACGCTACATCCGTTTCCTTACCGATTTGTAAGTGCAATAAACATGGTAATTTATAATCGTTGGGGGAATGAAGTATATAGCACCACCGATATTGATATAAACTGGAACGGAACTGATAAAAAAACAGGCAATGCCTGTCCGGATGGGGTTTACTACTATATTTGTGAAGTAAAAGAAACTTACTTAGATGGAGTAAAAACACGTAACTTACAAGGTACAATTCAAATCATACGCAACTGATGTTTACAGGAATTATAGAATCAACCGGAACAGTAAAAAATATAATAAGCGAGGACACAAATAAACATTTTGTAATTGAAGCTGACATAGCAAGTGAGTTAAAGATAGATCAAAGTGTTTCGCACAATGGTGTATGCTTAACTGTTGTAGCCGTTAATGATTATCAATACACTGTAACTGCAATTGATGAAACATTAAAAAGAACTAATCTTAATGAATTAACAATAGGAAGCATAATAAACCTTGAACGCTGCATGCCTGTTAATGGCAGATTTGATGGACATATTGTACAAGGACATGTAGATGATACCGCACAATGCGTTTCGATAAAAGATAATAATGGAAGTTGGCTATTTACTTTTCAATTAAAAAACAATCAATACAACAATTTAATTGTTGATAAGGGTTCAATTTGTATTAATGGAATAAGCCTTACTGTAGTAGAATGTAAAGCAAATCAATTTAGTGTTGCTGTTATTCCTTACACCTACACGCATACTAATTTACATAAAATAAAACCAAAGGATAATGTAAATATTGAATTGGATATTGTAGGAAAATACATTGCCAAAATGTTAAAGAAATAAGGTGTTTTGTGTTGATGATGGTAATATTATTAGCGAGAGTACAGTCATTCAACGACAGACAAAAGCGAAGCCCACACAAAAAGTGTAGTAATTTTTTCGTTTGGGATATACACGTTGCGGTGAAAAATCGATATATTCACCGCAAATATGCGGTAATAAATCATATATTATGTTGCATAATCGACCCTAACTTTGCAATATGTCAAAACATTAACCGATTAGTTGCAGATATAACTTTTTTAAGGTTTGGTATTCATCTTCCCAATTAAAATACTTGTTAGCAGCATCTACATTGTTTTGTGCCATTGTATTTAAATACTCACCCGATTGAATTAGTTGCGTAACGGCTTTAGCAATTTCAACAGCTGTGTTGTGTTCTACGGATAAGCCGATTGCATGAGTTTCTACCATTTGCTTATAAAGTAAATGACCGGATGTAACTACAGGTAAACCGATGTGCATGTATTCATACATTTTGCGCGGAAATGACTGAGCAACATTTAGGTTATCGCTTACAAAGCTATATGCCATGTTACAATCTGTGGAGTGCTTATATCCTTCAGTTATTTCCATAAAACCGGGCATATATATTTTTTCTTTTATGGTTTGCCAAAAGGATAAGTTTTGTATTTCTTTCAAAGTATCATTACTGTACCACCCAATAAGTTTTAAGCGAGCATCAAAACCATGTTTGTTTAGTACAGCAATTGATTCAAGCATGGGCTTATATGCATACAGTTGATCAATGCTACCCATATAAAAAATTGTAACGCTATTATTTTTTACAACACGATCTGTTTTACAAAAGGGTTTTAATAACGTATTGGATGAAAAATTACGAACCAAATGCAATGATTTGTTTACAAATCGTTGCTTGTAAATTTTAACATAAGCTTGCTCGGCTAAAACTATTTCAAACCTCCCGATAAACATTTTTTCAATTAAGAGATACAAAAAGATAAACAACTTTTTAAACGGCAACCATGCTTTATCTTTAAGACTCTCTGCTACATTTTCATGTATATCATAAATAACTTTTTTCCCTTGCAATGAAAGTAACCAAGCAAACGGAATCAATTCGGGATCGTGAAAGTGGTACAAATCGGCCTTTTGCTTTTTAGCTAACTTATATACTTTACGTGTAGCATGTAACAATCGTTTTAGTCTGTTTGCAGGCTTAGGTATTCCAATAATGTTTACCCCATTTTTTACTCCTGAAAACTCGCCAATAGCAATTAATGTAACATCAAAATCGTTACTTAGCCATACACACTCACGAAAAAAAACACGAGTATCGGTTTGATGGTGTACGCTACTAATGTGACATATTTTTTTACGCACCTTCTCTCCCATTGCTAAAGATTTAACAGGCTTTGGCAAAGATTATCCCATGTAAATCGTTGCTTTTCTATCGCTGCATTTGCTGAAAATTCTTGTTCCTTGTTTGATGAATAATAAGTATGAATTGCTTCAGCTATTTTTTGCGAATCAACATCACACACTAAACCAACTTTATTATGCGGAATTAATTCAGCCAAACCTCCAACATTGGTAACTATCATGGGTTTATTGTAGTAGTATGCTATTTGTGTTACTCCGCTTTGTGTAGCGTTTAAATATGGTTGTACCACTACATCGCTTGCACAAAAATATGCAGACACTTCATTGTTTTGCAATTGTAATTTTTCAATTTGTTCGAGATAAGGTTTTTTATCTTCATAAAACTCACCGGCAACTACTAACTTTATGTTTAATGATTTTATAAGTGGATTAGCCATTGCATCCAACAATATGCTTAATCCTTTGTATTTGCGAATGAACCCAAAAAACAAAATGTAATTTTCATTTTTTTGCCATCCTAATTTTTCTTTAGCAACATCTTTTTCCATTTGTGCACCAAAGGTGTCGTACATAGGATGCGGTACATAGGCGGTAGGTTGTGTAAGTTTTAATTCAATTAAATCTTGCTTTACCGATTCACTCATGGTTAAAAAACCATCACACACAGGAAGGAAATAATTGGTAAATGCTTTATCAAAAAACTTTCTTTCGTGTGGATTAACATTATCCGTTATAGCAAGTATTGTGGTACGCTTGTTTGATTTCAAAATACGAGCAATTGTGCCAAATGCAGGAGCCATAAAGCTCATCCAGTAACGAAAAATTACAATGTCGTAATTTTGTTTTTTAAATTTCAATCCAACTGAAATCCAATTGATAGGATTGATGGAATTTATTTCAGAAAATATTTGGATACCCGCAGGAGCTACATCGGTTGATAATTGAGTTTTGCCGGGGAATAAAAACGAAGGATATTGCAATGAAAAACTAAGTATTGAACACGAATGTCCCATTTGTGTAAACTCTTTACAAAGTCTTTCGTTATATGTAGCCAAACCTCCACGAAGTGGATGTGCCGGACCTACAATTAATATTTTTTTTTGTTGATGTTTAGTTGTCAAACCCTACCTTTTGTTTGATGCCATAAATATTTCTCTCGTTAGCATTCCGAGAAATCATTTCGCCTATAAACCCTGCCAAAAATAATTGTACACCTACAATAAGCAGTACCAAAGCTAAATAAAACAAAGGCATATCGGTAACGCTACGTTGCTCAATTATTTTGTATGAGTTATACACTTTTTCACCTATCAAAACGCAGGTAATAATAAACCCTGTAAAAAAACTTAATGTACCCAACACACCAAAAAAGTGCATGGGTTTTTTGCCAAATTTGCTAACAAAAAATATTGTAAGTAAATCCAAAAAACCATTGATAAAACGCTCCAATCCAAACTTTGTAGTACCGTATTTTCTTTCGCGATGTTGTACTACCTTTTCGGTAATTTTGGTATATCCGGCCCACTTTGCTATTACAGGAATATAACGGTGCATTTCGTTATATACCTCAATATTTTTTACTACTTCCCAATGATAACTTTTTAGCCCACAATTAAAATCATGTAGATTATTAATACCACTCATTTTGCGTGTTGCCCAATTAAACAGCTTGGTGGGTATAGTTTTAGTAAGTGGATCGTAGCGTTTTTTCTTCCATCCGCTTACAATGTCGTAACCTTGTTCTACAATCATGGCATACAATTCAGGAATTTCATCCGGTGAGTCTTGCAAGTCCGCATCCATTGTAATTACAACTCTGCCTATTGTGTGCTGAAACCCTACATTAAGCGCAGCGCTTTTACCATAATTTCTACGAAAACGTATTCCTTTAATGTGTTTATTTTTTTGCTGTAATTGTTCAATTACTTTCCACGAATTATCCTTACTGCCATCATCAACCAACAATACTTCATAGCTGAATTTATTTTCAAGCATTACACGCTCTATCCATTGCAACAATTCAGGCAACGACTCGTCTTCGTTGTATAAAGGTATTAAAACAGAAATATCTAAAACAGGTTGCTGCATAATATTTAAAAATCCGAATCTTTAGGTTCTTTCTTTACAAATATGGAAGCAATAAGTGAAAAGATAAACAATTGAAACAACACACCTAATGCGCCAAAAATTGTCATTATAAGTGGATTATTAAACTTACTTCCAATGCGCAATGCTTGTTCTATCTCTTCATCACTCATTCCCTTTTGCGACATTTGCTCAGCTTGTATTTCCCACATTTTTGTAAAAAATTCAGGTGAAATAAAAGTAAAAAATAAATAGGTATAAAAACTAATAATTAAAGCAGCCGGCAATGCAGTTTGCATCATTATTTTCAAAGATTCGCCATAGCTCATTACTCCTCCCAGGTCATTGTCTCTTCGCATTTTTGCTGCCATTGATAATATTGTAAATCCGGCTACAATGGTTAATGCTAATTGTGAAATGCTATATACCGAAAATTCAGAATTATATGGATTGGGATTAACAATATAAAATAAAAGATTGATAGCAATATTGGCAAATGCCAAAATTAACCCGTAACGCAGCGCAAGTGGCCAACCTGATTTCGTTTCAATAATATTCACGTTGATTATCTAATTTTTTCAAATAAAACAAAAATAAGTGGGATAATATAAAACCATTTTGAATTAATTCATTGTAACTGTTTCTATATATTTCAATTTAAAGTTATCTTTAAGATATTTCAGCTGCAATAAAATTAGCACATGAAATCAAAAAAAACAGTAAACGAATAATTTATACTCAACTGCTGAATAGCTATTAAAATAGTGCTTTGCCAAGCTATTTAAATTATCGCAAAATAGTTTGTTCTCTATCCGGGCCTACTGAAATAACACTCATTCGTAATCCTACTTGTTCTTCTACATATTCCATGTAAGCTTTAAAACTTTCAGGCAATTGTTCAAACTTACGCAGTTCAGTTAAGTTTTCATTCCAGCCTTTAAACTCTTTGAACAAGGGTTTTATTGGTGCATCATTAAAATTAAAAGGTATTTCGGTAACACGTGTACCATTAATATCATACGCATCACAAACCGGTACAATTTCAAAGCCGCTAAGAACATCGCTTTTTGTACAAATTAAATCCGTAACACCATTTAGCATAATCGCATATTTAAGTGTAGGTAAATCTAACCATCCGGTTCTGCGCGGGCGACCGGTAGTAGCACCAAACTCAAACCCCTGCTTACGTAATTGCTCGCCAGTATCATCATGCAGTTCGGTAGGGAAAGGGCCACTACCTACACGTGTACAATAGGCTTTAAAAATTCCGAAAACTTTATTTATTTTTTGCGGTGCAACACCTAATCCGCTACATACACCACCTGTAATGGTATTGGATGAAGTAACAAAAGGATATGTACCAAAATCAATATCCAACAAAGTGCCTTGTGCGCCTTCTGCTAATACTTTTTTCCCTTCATTAATCAACTTATTAATAAAATATTCGGAACTAATAATCTGAAATTGTTTTAAAAATTCAATTGCTTCAAAAAATGCAGGTTCGTGTTCAGCAAGGTTGTAACTAAAATTAAACCTATCCAATAACAGCTTGTGATTAGCAACTGCTGTCTGGTATTTTTCTTTAAAATTTGGGGTTAGAATATCTCCAACACGCATTCCGCTTCTGCCTATTTTATCTTGATACGTAGGGCTAATGCCTCTAAGGGTTGAACCAATTTTGTGTTCTCCTTTTTGTGCCTCACTTGCAGCATCCACTAAACGATGTGTAGGTATTATTAAATGTGCTTTTTCGGATATATAAAGATTTTTGCGAGGATCAACTCCGGATTGCATTACCTTTTCTATTTCCTTTTTTAATGTTACCGGATCAATTACAACACCATTGCCAATAATATTAATGGTATGTTGATGAAAAATACCGGAAGGAATGGTATTCAATACATGTTTTTGTCCGTTAAATTCTAACGAGTGCCCGGCATTTGGTCCACCCTGAAATCTTGCTACCACATCGTATTGTGGTGTTAATACATCTACAATTTTTCCTTTTCCCTCATCTCCCCACTGAAGGCCTAATACTACATCTATCATTTTAATTTTTTTGTCTTATTATTTATTTTCTTTCGTAACATCTTTTTTACATGTTAAGCAAATTCCATTTTCGGTTTTGGGATTACCAAACAAATGCAATGAGTGTTCAGTAACTTCAAAACTTAGCAAATCGCCCATCATGGATTTTATTTGTTGTATGCGTGGATCACAAAACTCAAAAATTTTATTACAATGGTTGCATATCATGTGATCGTGTTGTTTGTATCCGTATGCACCTTCAAATAGTGCTAAATTTTTACCAAACTGATGCTTTGTAACTAAGCCTGCATCCAATAATAAATCTAATGTATTGTAAACAGTAGCACGGCTCACACGATAATTTCTATTTTTCATGTGAACGTATAGCGTTTCTACATCAAAGTGCTCTTTACTGCTGTATATTTCATCTAAAATTGCAAATCTTTCGGGAGTTTTCCGCTGTTTTTTAAGCTCAAGAAATGAAATAAATAACTTTTTTACCTCTTCTTTAATATCTTCTTTGGTTTGACTTACTTGCATACAAAGGTGCAAGATAATATACATTTCGGCATTTAGAAAATAAGGTTAATAAGTTATTCCATACCTTGCTCTTCCATGCTATTATTTTTTAATTGATTAGCTAATTCCAATAACTGTTGCTTATCGTTTTCCTCTAATCTCTTTAGCGATTCATAAAACTGATCCCAACTTTTAATAGCGCCACCGCCCAAAAAATCAATTTCGAGCAAAAAACAAATTTGGAATAAACTACAGTTTAGGGCATCACAAATTTCTAACAGCCTCCAAAAACTAATATCTGTTACTTGTGCATTTTCAATTCGCACATAATTACTTTGATCAGAGAAACTTAATATATCAGCAACGGTTTGTGCTTTTATTTTTTTTGATTTACGAATTACCTTTAATACGGCTCCGAGCTTTTGTTGATAAATTGGATTAGAATACTTCATTCAGTGAAGCAAATTATAATACTGAAACTTTTAATCAAGATATTTTACTGACTAAATCGGTCAGTGAATTATCTTTTACTTTAAAAAATATATATGCAACTTGCGCACCGAAATTTTTATATGCATCCAATAAGTGCATATTTTTTCTGCCTCATAAATGATAGAAGTTTTTAAGTCATCTCTTAGCATAACAATAATAAGTATCATGATAATCGTAATGATTATTTTGCATACACTTATTGTTAATCATAAAACTGCAAATAAGAAAAAGCCACTTATTTTAACTTCCATAATTTCGGTGGGCATATTGTTGTTAGGTATGTTTTATGTACCGGCTGATAAGGAGTGGTGGATGTATGCATCCATAATGGCGTATATTATATACCTATTTTTAATTACTTTTAATCGGTTCAGGAATTATTAAATAGTGGGACTGTAAAAGGCTGTTTCCTTATCGTACTTGGCTAACAGTTTCAAGAAAACGTCAAAATCTTTAGGGTAAGGTGCGGTTATTGAATATTTCTTTTCAAATGCATCAAACGATAGCGAGTGAGCATGCAATGCAACACGTTGCATCATTGGTTGCTCATTTTCCCATTTTGCGGTTTTAAAATCTCTTTTCAGTTTACTCAAATACGGATACTGACCACCATAAGTAATATCACTTACTATAGGGAAATTTTGTGAGGCTAAATGTATTCGTATTTGGTGCAAACGACCCGTTTCAGGAATACAAGAAAGCAAAGTAAAGGAACTAAAATTTTCAATAGTAGAAACTAAAGTTGTAGCTTTCTTACCGTTCTTTATATCAACTTTGGCAAGCCCTTTTGCTGTAATTGAAAGCGGAAGTACTATAGCTTTATTATTTACATGTAGCTGTCCTGCACATATTGCATGATACACTTTGTGTACATTTCTGTTTTCAAATTTATCAGCCATTGCTTTAAATGCTTCGTTATGCTTTGCTATTAACATAACGCCTGAGGTTTCTTTGTCTAAACGATGGCACAATTGTGCATCCACACAATATCGTTTAGCCATTTGTAAAATATTTGTTTCTTTATTGTTTCTATCTTCCAACGATGAAATTCCAGAAGGTTTGTTTATGAAAACAAAGTTTTCATCTTCAAATAAGATACATTCCGTAAAGCGTGGTGTTTTGCTCATTTGGCAAAGATAGAAAATACATTTTTTTAAAAATTTAATTCTTTTTTTAAATTGCCATAAACATATTAAGTATTTATGAAAAGCTCCATAGCATTATTTATTTCAATACTATTAACTATTCCTACCTATTCAAGCAAGTTTACAAATCCTGATGCAATATTGGGTGTATGGCAGATAGGTAGTGGTAAAGCGAATGTACATATAAAGAAATCAGGTAATACCTATTATGGGCAAATAGTTTGGCTAAAAGTACCAC
>JACFNJ010000066.1 GCA_019454865.1 Bacteroidia bacterium | reverse complement strand
TAGTTGAAGTAATACGTTCTTGCATTGCTCCCATTTCGGAAGCTAAAGTAGGCTGATAACCCACAGCAGAAGGCATACGACCTAACAATGCAGATACTTCTGAACCTGCTTGTGTAAAACGGAATATATTATCAACGAAAAATAAAATATCTCTACCACCTGATTTTTCATCCCCATCACGGAAATACTCTGCAATAGTTAAACCACTTAATGCTACTCGCGCACGTGCCCCTGGAGGCTCGTTCATTTGTCCGAAAACAAATGTTGCCTTTGATTCTTTTAACTTACTATAATCAACCTTGTTCAATGGCCAATCACCGGCTTCCATTCCATGTGTAAACTCATCTCCATATTTTACAATACCGGATTCAATCATCTCACGCAATAAGTCATTTCCTTCACGTGTACGCTCACCCACACCTGCAAAAACAGAAAATCCATCGTATGCTTTTGCAATATTATTAATCAGCTCTTGAATTAATACGGTTTTACCCACACCTGCACCACCAAATAAACCAATCTTACCACCTTTTGCATACGGTTCAATTAAGTCAATAACTTTGATACCTGTATAAAGTGGCTCGGTGCTTGTAGATAATTCCTCAAAACGAGGTGCCGCACGGTGTATCGAGCGTCCTTCATTTTGTGGCATATCCTTCATACCATCAATAGGTTCACCCACTACATTAAACAATCTTCCGCGAATTTCATCACCAGTAGGCATAGCAATTGGTGCATTTGTTGCTACTACTTCCATTCCTCTAACCAATCCATCTGTAGCTTCCATTGCAATTGTACGAATCATGTTTTCGCCCAAATGACGCTGACATTCTAAAACAATTTTGCTACCGTCTGCCTTATTTATATGCAATGCATCAAGTATTTTAGGCAATTTTTCACTGTTATCAGGGAATCTTACATCCACTACCGGACCAATTACCTGAGCTACTACTCCTGATTTTGACATAGTTACGTTTATTTTGTTTAATTTAAAGTGCCGCAAATTTAGACTTTACTTACAATTTTCAAATGAATTTTTTGTAATTGGTTAGTAAGTTTTTGATTTTAGCAAAAAAAGAATGTATCAAAACAGTATAAAAAAAACATTTCTGAGTTTTATTTATTTAAACTCCAAATGCAAATATAGTAGGCTGCTTATGTAAATCGGGTTTTATTTGTTTCCATTGATTTATTGTTTTGGTTTTAACAAAACCATCTTTGGATGAGATATTACAAGCTATACACAATAACGTATCCCCTTTGCAATTAATAATTATATCAGCCAATAATTGGTTGTTTCTATATGGTGTTTCCATAAATAACTGTGTATGCTTTAGGCGCATTGCATCTAATTCTAATTGTTTAAGCCGTTTGCTTCTAGCTAATTTATCAATTGGTAAATAACCATTAAAAGTAAATCCCTGCCCATTCATGCCACTTGCCATTAAAGCCATAAATATACTGGATGGACCGGGTAAGGGAATTACCTCAATATCTTTTTTATGTGCTATGGCTACTATATCAGCACCCGGGTCAGCAATGCAAGGTAACCCGGCATCTGTAATAATTCCTATATCTACCTTTTTATTAAGAAAATCTTCAACCTCTCTTGTTTCTGAAGGTTTGCTATGTTCATTCCATAACAGTAATTTTAAATCGGATTGTGGCGTTTTAAGATTTAACCGCTTAATTAATGCCCTTGCTTGTTTTTCGTTTTCAACAATAAAATGCTGCACAGTATGCACTTGCATTCGTACATATTCTGATAAAAATTCATTTGGATTATCCTCGGCTAAATAATTTGGAATTAAGAAAATGCGTGTTTTTGTATTTATTGCATCCATTTTTTTGAGGTTAATTAAACAAGTGAAATGCAAAGATTTTCATTTAATTCCTATCGAACAACAAAATTTTTTGCTTTATATACATAACAAATTTATTTTCGCTCGCTTTAAAATATTTTAAATAGATAAAACTAAAACCCAAAATGTCGATATTAGAGAAAATCAGAAAACGATCAGGTATAGCTATTATAGCTATTGGTGGAGCAATTGCAATGTTTGTGATATCCGATGCACTTAACAGTAATACAAGAATATTTGGCAACTCAAACAATACAACTGTGGGTTCAATTGCAGGTGAGGATATAGGTGTAAAAGCATTTGAACAAAAAGTATCTCATAATGCTGAATTAACTCGCCAACAAATGGGAGCTGAAGCGCAAATGGATCAAAACACAATGGATATGGTACGTGAGCAAACATGGAGCCAATTGGTAAATGAAGGCATAATGAATGGTGAATACGAAGAGCTTGGAATAAAAATAACTGACGAGGAGTTGATGGATATGTTTGCTGGAGAAAATATTCACCCACAAGTAAAACAATCGTTTACCAATCCTGAAACCGGTGTTTTTGATAAATCATTGGTGATTAGTAATATTAAACAGATTACTGAAAAAGGAGATGAAGAAACAAAAAAGCGTTTGCATGAATTTGAAAACTACCTAGTACAAGATGGAATGCATAAAAAATATTATAGTTTAATACGTAAAGGAGTTTATGCAACTTCTTTAGATGCAAAATCAGCATTTGAAAATCGTACCCAAACAATAGATGCAGATGTAGTAGCATTAAGTTACTTTAGTGTGCCGGATTCAAGCATAACTGCTGATGATGCAGAGCTTAAATCGTATATGAATAAAAACAGCAAAAAATATACTGAGAAAGAAAACAGCAGAAAGATTGAATTTGTTATTTTTAATGCTGTAGCTAATCATGATGATACCATAGCAACTCAAACTTGGGTGGCAGACCAACTTAATCAGTTTGGCACATCTACAAACGATACATTATATGTAAATGCAAATAGTGAAACACCTTTTGATGCAACTGCTAAGCCACAATCAGCATATCCTACGGATGTTGCAGACGCTTTGTTTTCAAAGCCTGTTGGTAGTATTATAGGGCCTGTTTTTGCTGATGGCAAATATTCAATATACAAAGTAGCAGGTATAAAAGAGGATACAATATTCCACATGCGTGCAAGTCATATTTTATTTAAAACAGAAAATGGTGACACTGCTGCAACATTAAAATTAGCTAATGAAGTAATGGCAAAAATTAAAGGCGGAGTTGATTTTGCTTCAATGGCTGCTCAATATGGTACAGATGGAACTGCACAAAAAGGAGGAGATTTAGGATGGTTTAGCGAAGGTGCAATGGTAAAAGAATTTAATGATGCTGTTTTAAATGGAAAAAAGGGTGATATGAGAATTGTAAAAACACAATTTGGTATTCACATCCTTAAAATAACAGAAGATAAAACAAAAAAATTAGTATGTGCAGGTGTATTAACAAAAACTTTAGCACCTAGCGAAAACACTACTACAACTGCATACAATGCGGCAAGTCAATTTGTATCAGAAGTAACCAATATAGAAACCTTTAACCAAAAAGTAGCTGATAACAAATTAACAAAAATGACAGCCGAATATGTTCGCGAAAATGACAAACAAGTAGCAGGAGTACAAGATGCGCGTGAAGTTGTTCGTTGGGCATATAACGCAAAACAAGGTGCGGTATCGGAAGTATTTACCGTTGGTGAACAATTTATGGTAGCTGTATTAAACAGTATTAGAGAAAAAGGAAAAGCAGATTTTGAAACGGCAAAACCAAGAGTAGAGGCAGATTATAAGAAAGAAAAAAAGGCTGAGAACTTATTAGAGAAAGCAAAAACAGCTTTTAGTGGCGCATCAACTTTACAAGCTGTTGCTGACAAATTACAGCTTGCTGTTACACCGCTTACAGGGCAAACTTTTGAAAATAATAATATCCCATATTTAGGTCCGGATAATATTATGGTAGGAACACTTTTCGGAACAAAAACAACCGGTAAATTATTTGGACCAATAAAAGGTGATAATGCTGTTTACATATATTCAATTTCCAAAATAAACCCATCGGCTGAACAGGCTGACATGGCTACTTATAAAACAGAAGTACAAAGCCAATTAGCACAACGGGTAGAATATGCTACTTTTGAAACTTTGAAAGAAATTAATAAAGTAGAAGACAACAGATATCGCTTCTATTAAAATTTATTACACATGATACATTACGACAGATTCGGTGAAGGAGATGTATTAGTTTTAATTCATGGATTTTGCGAAAACAACACCTGCTTCGACAAGCAGGTGTTGTTGTTAAAAGAGCATTGTAAAATTATTTTACCCGATTTACCCGGTGCAGGAAAATCATCTACAATAGAAAACACAACCTTAGAATCTTATGCTGATAGTATGGCTGAACTTTTAATGGCTTTAGAAATAAAAGACACAACTGTAATAGGGCATAGTATGGGCGGATATGTAACACTTGCATTAGCTAAAAAGTATCCACATTTAATAAAACGATTTGGACTTTTACATAGCACAGCGAAAGCCGATGATGATACCAGAAAATCAAAAAGAAACCAAGCCATAAAACTAATTGATGAAAAAGGGGCAAAGTTTTATGCCACTAATTTTATACCTCCACTTTTTAATCCGGCTACACCAATTGAAGTTGCAAAACCATACATTAAAATCGGAGAAACTTTTCCGGCAAGCGGATTAAAAAACGCTTTAGCTGCAATGCGCGATCGAGAAGATTCTACAAAATTTATTTCCGAAGTTGATAAACCAATTTTCTGGGGAATAGGCGAGTTTGATGCGTTAATACCCTCGGATGTTATGCTACAACAGGCACTTATATGTAAGCAAAGTTACATTGCACACTTTAAACAAAGCGGACACATGTCGCATATTGAAGAACCTGAGATACTTGCAAAACAAATTCTCCAATTTATGGTAAGTTAAGTTTTATGAGATAAATCAACTAAAGTTGTTTATAAGAAAAATTTATTAGCTTTGTTGGTATGACTATCACACAACTTGAATATATAATAGCTGTTGATACCAATGGCAACTTTTTATCCGCTGCAGAAAAATGCTCAGTAAGCCAGCCAGCCTTAAGTATGCAGATTCAAAAATTTGAAAGAGAATTAGGTGTACGAATATTTGATAGAAGCCGACAACCTGTAGTGGCCACTGAAATTGGAGTAAGAATAATTGCACAAGCACGCGAAATATTAAAACAATGTGGCAGATTAACCGAAATGGTTAATGAACAACGCACAGGAGAGTTAAATGGACAACTTCGAGTAGGTATTATACCTACAATTGCACCGTATATTTTGCCATTGTTTTTAGTCAATTTCATGAAACAATATCCAAAAGTAGCAATTGAAGTTTCAGAAATTACAACATCACAAATTTTACAACAATTAAAAAACGACCAATTAGACTGTGGTATAATGGCAACTCCAATTGAAGCCGGTTACCTGCAATACACTCCACTTTATTATGAGCCATTAGTGGCATATATGAGTGAGGATAATAAATTGTTCAACAAAAAAATATTAGTTCCGGAGGATATAGATGCATCAGAAACTTGGATTTTAAATGAAGGGCATTGCTTGCGCAATCAAATATTAAATTTATGCAATGGCAATAGAGGTATATCAAAAAATAAACATTTTCAATACCAAACCGGTAGCTTAGAAACTTTAAAAAAGATGGTTGAAATAAACAGTGGATTAACCATACTTCCTGAGTTAAGTATTTTTGACTTTAATGATGAACAAATGGAGCGTGTTCGTTATTTTAAAAAACCCGACCCTGTACGCGAAATAAGTGTAGTAACACATCGTGTTGATTTGAAAAAACAACTTATCGAAAACTTCACTAAATCATTGCTAACAGCTATACCGGATAGGATGAAAACCGATGGAGAAAAGGTAGTGCTTGAGTTTTAGCCTAAAAAGTAATAGTAAAAGTTGAACCTTCTAATGGGGCACTTTGTAATGAAATTTCGCCTCCCATTGCGTGTAATTGCGATTTAATTAAATACAATCCTAATCCTTTACTTTCGGGATGTTTATGAAAACGTTGATGCATTCCAAATATGCGTTCTTTAACCATGTTCATATCAAATCCCAAGCCATTATCTTTATATATTAATTTTGTTTTTTGGTCTTCGCGTATGGAAGTAATATATATAATCGGATCTTTGTCCGGTTGCTTAAATTTAATTGAATTTGAGATTAAGTTAAAAAACAAGTTGACTAAGTAATCTTTCTTATAAAACACACCATCTACTTTTGAAAAATCAATATTAATTTTAGCTTTTGATGAAATAATTAAAGCTGCTAAATTTTGAGTGGCTTCATTAAAATGCTCTTGAAATAACAAATATTCTTTATCTAAGTTGGATCTGTCTTTGATATTTAAAATTTGAATTAAATCTTTTAAAACAAGATTTAAATTATTGGTTGATCGTTCTAACCCTTCAACAATTTCTTTTGTTTCAATATCGGTAATTTTATCTTTATCTATTAATGAAAACAAACCCAACAAATTTGTAACAGGTGCTCGCATATTGTGTGAAGCTATGTATCCAAATTGTTTCAAATCCTTATTCCTTTGTGTTAATTCATCAATTAAATTTTCTCTTTCTAATTCAGCTTTCTTACTATTTGTAATATCAAAAGAGATATTAATAATTCCGGTTTGAACCCCATTTTCAATTAATGGTGCACTATTCGTATGTATCGGAAAAACTCTACCGCTTTTATTTTGCATTAGGTATTCGCCAGCCCATGACTCTCCGTTCACAAGTTTATTCATTAACTCCCATCCACGTTTATGCAATATAGGATCAGCAACTGTTAACATCCCATAAGAACTACCAATTAGTTCCTCCTCCTCATAGCCATAAAGCTCTTTTGTAAATGCGTTTATATATAGAATTTTTCCTGTAAGGTCAGTAACTATTACGGCTTGTTTTACCCGATTTAATAGGGTTGTACTAAACAAGGTTTCATTTTTGGCTATAAGTTCCCCAGAAATATCATTAGCAAAACTTAATACACCAAGCCCAACACCTTCAAATTTTTTGCCCGGAAGCATAATACAGCGCATAACCCGCAACTCCTTGTTTAAGGTATTTATTCGGTATTCAACTTCTACCTGCTCACCGCTTAATGCTTTGGTATGTGCTTCCCAATATTTATCAAAATCTTCCTTGCAAATAATATCACTAATAGATGCCTTATTCACTTGCTCAAAATTTGAAGCACCTACCAATTGCAATCCTGCTTTGTTAATTTTTAATAATAAACCATCAGCACTTATAATTTTTACACACTGTGGTGTACTATCATAAATTAGCTTATAGGTTTCTATTGAATCCATTTAATGTTTAAAAGTTATAATAATCTAAAAAAAATAATGGACACGAATTTGCTGTTTATTTTTAATAATTGCAACTGTTTATTTTTACACCACCTCTTGCATAAAAAAAGGGAGGCATTAGCATACCTCCCTCATTAATATATGTATATATACTATATACTAAATGCCTTTTTAATTTTATCGATATAGTCTAACTTTTCCCAAGTAAATAGTTCAACCTTTTTGGTAATTTTTTTACCACCCGGAGTAACAAAAGTTTTCGTTACAACTTCATTTTTTCTTCCCATGTGGCCATAGGCAGCAGTTTCACTGTATATTGGATTGCGTAACTTTAAGCGAGTTTCAATTCCATACGGAGTCATATCAAATATTTTCTCTACTTTCTTTGCTATTTCACCATCAGTTAGTTTCACTTTAGATGTACCATAGGTATTAATATAAATTCCCATCGGATCTTTAACACCTATTGCGTATGATACTTGTACCAATACTTCTGAGCAAACACCCGCAGCAACAAGATTTTTGGCAATATGACGTGTAGCGTATGCTGCTGAACGATCAACTTTGGATGGATCTTTTCCGGAAAATGCTCCTCCTCCGTGTGCTCCTTTTCCCCCGTATGTGTCCACTATAATTTTTCGACCGGTTAATCCTGTATCGCCATGTGGTCCTCCTATTACAAATTTTCCGGTTGGGTTAATGTGATACTTGATATTATTATTAAACAGCTTTGCATATTTTTTATATTTTGACTTTACACGAGGTATCAAAACTTCAATAATATCTTTCTTAATTTTAGCCAACATCTTTGCTTCGTTGTCAAAATCATCGTGCTGTGTTGAAACAACAATTGAATCAATTCTTACCGGCTCATTTTTATCATTATATTCTAATGTTACCTGACTTTTTGCATCCGGACGTAAATATTTAATCGCTTTATTTTCTCTACGTAATGCAGCAAGTTCAATCAATATTTTGTGTGCCAGATCTAAAGCCAATGGCATATAATCCTCAGTTTCATTTGTTGCATACCCAAACATCATACCTTGATCGCCTGCTCCCTGATCTTGTTTCTTCTTACGATCTACTCCTTGGTTAATATCTGCCGATTGCTCGTGAATAGCACTAAATACACCACATGAATTTGCTTCAAACATGTACTCACTTTTAGTATAACCAATTTTCTTAATTACATCCCGGGCTATGGTTTGAACATCTAAATATGCTTTTGATTTTACTTCACCGGCTAACACTACTTGCCCAGTTGTAACTAATGTTTCGCAAGCAACTTTTGAATCCGGGTCAAAAGCTAAAAAATTATCAATTAAAGCATCAGAAATTTGATCTGCAACTTTATCCGGATGTCCTTCACTTACCGACTCAGAGGTGAATAAATACGCCATAGTTTATTTTATTATTTCGTTTAAAAAGTTTGACGGGCAAAAATACATTTTTATATGAAGTTACAAAGTTATTTCAAGTAAGTTTTATTCATTTTAAAAAAGGCATTTTGTTGTATTTTTGAAGTATGCAAGATATTGAACCGCATTACAGTTGGCGCGATATATATAGAGCTGAAGATGATAAGTTCTCTCCGTTTTTTGGAAGAGAATACAGCGAGTTTGAATTTTGTAATAAAATATACAATTACTTAATACATCCACAGTGGGATGAGTTTGGTTCAAACACACTTTACACAAAAATATTATATGCCGATTACCAAGAGGGTTATGCTATAATTGAATTAATAGGAGAATGGAATGACGCAATTAATAATGATATCATGCTTTTTAAGCGTGAGGTTATTGAGATATTGATGCATCATGGAATTACAAAGTTTATTTTAATTGGCGAAAATGTTCTTAATTTTCATAGTAGTGATGATTGTTATTATGAAGAATGGTTTCAAGATATTGAAGACGGGTGGATAGCTGCATTAAATTTTCAAGAACATGTTTTGGATGAATTTAAACGAAGCAATATTGATTATTATGTGATATTTGGTGGCGAGCTTGACAACTTTATTTGGCGCAGGTTACAGCCAGTAAATCTATTTATGCAAGTAGCCCAAACTATTCATAGAAGAATAGGGTAAATAACAAATTATATTAACCCTTCATCTGCAAAACTTAAATAATTACCATCGGCAATTATCAAATGATCCATTACATGAACATCAAGAGTTTTGCCGGCAGTAACCAATTTTTGTGTAAGTTGCTTATCGGCTTCACTTGGCTGTAAATTACCGGATGGATGATTATGACATAATATTATTGTTGAAGCCAACAAATCTATTGCATGCTTAAAAATCACTTTTGCATCAGCTACAGTACCCGAAACACCTCCCTCGCTAATTCGTTTTACTTCAATTAAACGATTACTTCGGTTTAAATATGCAACCCAAAACTCTTCTACTACTAAATCATTCAAAATAGGAGCAAAATATGCAAAAGCATCTTTACTTCTTCTAATTACCGAAAATTCAAGCTTTGCTTCTTCTAAATTTCTACGTTTACCCAACTCTAAAGCAGCTGCAATAGTTATTGCTTTGGCTTTTCCAATACCTTTAATTTTTTGTAATTCTTTTAGGCTTAATTTTCCCAACGAGTTTAGGTTATTTTGAGTAAGCTGCAAAACACGTTTACCCAAATCAACAGCACTTTCATCGCGTGTTCCGGTAGAAATAAGAATTGCTAAAAGTTCAGCATCACTAAGAGAATTAATGCCTTTCAATATCATCTTTTCTCTTGGTCTATCATCTTCAGCCCATCCTTTTATTGAATTATTTTTTGTTTCAATCATGATAAAAGTATAATAACGTAAAAATAAAAAAAGCCCTACAAAGTATGTAGAGCTTTTTAAAATTTTGTCGGGGTGGCAGGATTCGAACCTACGACCTCCACATCCCAAATGTGGCGCGATACCAGGCTACGCTACACCCCGATTGTTATTATTTTCAAATAACGTGGCGCAAAAGTATTTTTTCGCCTAAATATTTCCAAAACATTTTTATGGAATTGAAAATACTATGCGGAGAGGGAGGGATTCGAACCCTCGATACGACTAAAAATCGTATGTCGGTTTAGCAAACCGGTGGTTTCAGCCACTCACCCACCTCTCCTTGCCTCTTTTTTAAAGAGTGGCAAAAGTATATATCTAACCCTAAACAAACAAGGATTATTTTTAAAATTAAATTTTGGCTGATTTTCTCCTTTTTATGTCAAAAAGTATGTGTTAATTATATTTATTTGATAGCCTATTGGTTATAGTATTAAGAAGATTTTAGTATTGCTTTCTATCAATTAAAATATAAAGTTGATACCGAAATTATTTTTCAACCTTAATAAATTTTTTGTGATATGGCTAACGAGAATCCTATAAAATATAAGTTTAGAGACCTGAAAATATTTGGTTCTACCGAATGGTTAGCGAATAATGAAAAAAAGTACCGGTTGGTTTATGATGAAATGGAGTGTTCTTTTATTTATTGTGAACTTTCGTTTTTTAATAAACTTTTTGATGAGCAGGATTGGGAGGTAAGGATGAACCTAAAATGCGTACAACATGCCGATAACTCTGAAATATGCAACTTAGTTGCTGACCGAATTATACGTAAAGACGAAAACATAGTATATGTAAGAGAAGGCTGGGGAGTAAAAACACCAGGTATATATTGGAAAAAAGGAACATACCGTTGGGAAGCATGGGTGGACAATGTATTGGTTGCTGAAAAAATATTTTTTATTGAAGACCAAGGATTAGTAACAGATATGGTTAATCCTTATTTTAATTTATTACAGGTTAGATTATACGAAGGACCGGATAGCAACTTGCCTAAAAAAGAAAGAAAATATCTTAGTGTTTTTAGTGA
>JACFNJ010000336.1 GCA_019454865.1 Bacteroidia bacterium | reverse complement strand
CGTGAAAACCGAAATAGAGGGAATGTATGAAAAACTGGAGACGGTCATTGTCCCGATGTTTTATAATGATAAAGATAAATGGATTGATATAATGAAGCATTCAATAGCGATTAATGCCTCATTTTTTAATACGCACAGGATGGTTCTGCAGTATGTTTTAAATTCATATTTTTGTTAAGCATAGCAATGGGGTCAGGACGAGACAACTCTGTCAGGGTTAACTTACTGTAATGTTTTATTTAAAACTGGCGTGAGTCAGAAAAAATCAGGAATGCATCCTTAACTTAATGACATTGGTTTGCAACCTGAACCCGCCGGGAACGATAAGTTAACGTTTGGGAATTTCAATATTTTTGTAGTAGAGACGCATTGTATGCGTCTGGAAACTGCTGAACGTAGTGAAAATGTTTACAAAAGAGAACTTACGTAACACTTTTAGTCTTTTGAAAAACGTATTTCCTATAAACACCATAGGAGCAACCTGTTTGTAGCAAGATAGGGTACAATAGCAGATATTGGCACAAAAGATCTGGAAATTGTCATTTGTAGTGCGACGAACCTCGTCGCACTACATTATTGGAATTTTTCAAAAAAATAAAGTGTTACAATAAGGCTAATTGATAGTTTTTCTATA
This sequence comes from Bacteroidia bacterium, assembly GCA_019454865.1. Lineage (GTDB taxonomy): Bacteria > Bacteroidota > Bacteroidia > UKL13-3 > UKL13-3 > UBA6183. The sequence goes on along the minus strand of JACFNJ010000336.1, from coordinate 684 downwards.
TAGTAGCTTATAAAAACCAATACACCCAAACGGGGGCATTCATAAAGGCCGACCCATATGGGCATATTGACAATTTCTTTTGTTTTGTTATATTATATTCCTGTTATCCATTTGGTATCTTTTCATAAATTTTTTTGAGCAATTTTTCATTAAACAGATATTTAAAACAGCCTGATTAAAGAGGGTTTTCTATAGCTGTTTTGTTTCAGAACAAACTATAGCTGTCGACAGCTGGTTTTTTTGATGTTTTTTTCATAGGAGGTGTAAGTCATGATTAATGTGAAAAAATGTATTGGTTATTCGCTTGTTGTTTTGTTGCCGTTATTAGTAAACAATAAAATAATGGCATCAGAAACCGAAAAGGCCTGCTTTTGATATTTAACACTCAAGCTGGATGCATGAGTTACTTTTAATCTTTACGGGTTGTTTACAAAAAAGCTGGAATGCTTCTTGTTGGAAACATATTTTCCATTGCAATTACCTGCCTGCAGGCAGGTGTCCTCAAATAGGAGTTTTGAGGGCGAGTCATGCAGTATTTACGCTGAATAATTACGCTTGTAGTGAAAAACATAATTGTTTAATTTTGCCGGATAGATACTATTACCGGATAGATGCTATTAATTGTTTTATATTTTATAGGGAAAGGAGAAATATTTATGGGACGGGTAACTACGGTAAAGATGG
>JACFNJ010000335.1 GCA_019454865.1 Bacteroidia bacterium | reverse complement strand
GTACACAAAAAATGTACAATCAGCTTCAGCTTCAGTTAGTGGCATGAGTAGTTCATACGCTAAAGCAGTAGATGCAATAGGTGGATTAGTATCAGCTTCGGAAGGCTCAAAAGAATACGGTGTTCAAATTGAAAGAATGACTAAGAATTTAACTTCATTGAACTCTGTTTATGAGTTAGAAATTAGCGAATCTAACAATCATTTAAAATCTATAAATGAGTTTGTAGGTAATTTGTCTAAAGTAGTTAATAATTTAGCAGATACGCAATCCGAAACTGAAAACTTCAAAAAAGAAATGGGAAAATTATCAACAAATCTGACCTCATTGAATAATGTATATGGTAATATGTTGGCAGCGATGAATGTAAATCGTTCAGCAAATTAATACAACATAATAAACTATATTCAATTCAATAATTTCAAAAATAAAAAAAATAAAGAGAGAAAATGGCTGGAGGTAATTTAACACCTAGGCAGAAAATGATTAACATGATGTATCTCGTGTTAACAGCGCTATTAGCGTTAAACGTTTCTGCCGAGATTTTGAAAGCTTTCCATTTAGTGGAAACAAGTATGGTTCGTGCTGGTCAAAATATTGATGAAAAAAATGTAGAAACATTTAAAGCAATTCAAAAATATAAGGCTGACCATCCATCCGATCCAATTGCAAATAATGCTGAATTAAATTCTAAAAAAGCTATGGATATAGCTGCTGATGCAGTAAAATATATTCAAGAGATAAAAGATGATTTAATTGCAAAAACTGGTGGATATAAAGAAGATACAAATGGTGATGGTAAAGTAGAAGACGAAGAAATAAATGGTGCCAGTAATGTAGAAGTTCATGCAAATATTATGATAGTTCAGGGCAAAGCAACTGAAATTAAAAATAAAATTAATGAAGTGCGTGATCAACTAATAAATTGTGTGCCAAAGGAAAAACAAGGTGAAATTCGCTCAGATTTACATACGCCTGATCCTGCTGCAAAGGAAGGTGCAAAAGTAACATGGGAATCTGAAATGTTTGAACATCCACCTTTAGCTGCTGTTACAACTTTATTAACTAAAATACAGAACGATATCAAAAATACTGAAGCACAGGTATTGAATTATTGGAAATCTAACCTAACAGGTGACGTAATTGTAATTGATAATTTTGAAGCTCAAATTATTCCAACTAAAGGTACATATGTATCTACCGGAAGTAAGTTTACTGCAGATATCTTTTTGGCAGCTGCTTCATCTAAAACTGATGCTACTGTAACTGTTGGTGGTGCTAATGTTGCAATGGAAAATGGTATTGGAAAATATGAAGTTTCT
>JACFNJ010000334.1 GCA_019454865.1 Bacteroidia bacterium | reverse complement strand
AATGAAATTGCAATTATCTGCCCGGTTTCCATATCAGATGCGGGATTGAGTTTTTGCTGAATATATGCAATAATATAAACGAACATCGTTTGAATCCCCAGCCATGAAAATCCATGAGCAAAATAGATTCGGAATAATTCATTCCAATTTGTTTTGGTTTTATCCGAATCAGTAGTTTCATTCTTTCCCGTACTTTCAACTTGAAGCTGTTGGCTTTCCGTTATAAAAAAAGTAGGCAGTATTGAGAAAATAAGAACTATAAAAGCACCGAGATAAATTAATAGAAAATTTCCGAATACTGCACCGATTACATAAGCCATCACTCCCCAAAAGCCTGATATGGTCTGCATCCATGTATAACCTTTTGTACGAGGAGTACCGTCCGGGGTAACGTCTGCAATAATTGAACGGGTTGGATTGAAACTAATGTTAATTGCCATATCGAGTGTTAATGCTACAGCAATCGCAACAGCCATCAAACTGCCGATTCCTAAATACTCATTAATGACATCTATGTTAGGAAGAGCAAGAAGCATAAGTGCCGCTAATGTTCCACCGATAAGAATAAACGGTCTTCTTCTACCTCCCCAAAACCAAACATTATCGCTAATCAATCCTATTATTACCTGCCCGAAAATGCCAGCAATTGGACCGGCAGCCCAAACAATCCCGATTTGATGGATATCCAGATTGTATTTTGTATTTAATATCCAGCTAAGAGCCGCAATCTGAATTGATAAAGCAAAACCCATTGCCGTTGAAGGTAAACTAAGAATAGCATAAAAGCCGTTTGTCAATTTTTTCTGAATATTCAGCATATAAAACCTAACTAATTTTAACCTTTAACGCTTCCGAGAGTTAAACCGGAAACAAGCCATTTACTTAATATTACAAATAACAACACTACCGGGATACTAACCACAAGCGATGCGGCTGCATACAAACCCCATTCCGTTGACATATTTGATTCAAATGATTTTAATCCTAACGGGAGAGTGAATAGTCTTGTATCCTGTAATACTTGTGCTGCAACAATATATTCGCTCCAGGCTGTCATAAAAGAAAACAACGCAGTTATTACAAGAGCCGGAGCAGCAAGCGGAAAGATGATCATGTAGAAAGCCTGCCATTTATTGCAGCCGTCAATTCTTGCGGACTCTTCCAAACTAAATGGGATGGTATCGTAATAACCTTTCATTTGCCAGATACAAAATGGTAATGCTGTTGCCGAGTAAACAATTATTATTCCTAAATAGCTGTTCAATAGTTCAAGTTTAATCAACATAATATACATCGGAAGCAATAACATCGTTGCAGGAAACATTTGTG
>JACFNJ010000333.1 GCA_019454865.1 Bacteroidia bacterium | reverse complement strand
CCAGCAGTATAAATTATGGAAATATCGGTTTTAGCAATGTAAAAAGTCCGGATATGACTTATAAATATGCAATAATTACACCTGCAAAATTCAGTGGTAGCGTAGCACTTTTGCATCCTGATTATGGCTTTATTTCGTTTGATGCCGAATGGTCGGATTATACCCGCGGACGATTAACTTCCGATGATTATAACTTTAGCACAGAAAATAATACAGCACATGCAATATATAAAGATGTTTTAAATTATCGCATTGGTGCAGAGCTAAAAGTTAAAGACAATTACCGATTACGTGCAGGTTATAGCTTAACAAATAATCCGTATAAAAACACAACAGGTTTAACACTATCCGATTTAACACGTAAAGCCATTTCCTTAGGTGCCGGATATACCGATGGACAAGTATTTGTTGATTTTGCTTCGGTAATTACTTCCTACACTGATTTTTATTCACCTTATGTTCTTAAGACCGGCAATACACCAACAGCAAAAATATCTAACACTTTGCTTAACTTTGTAGTTACAGCAGGGTATAGATTTTAAATGATACAAAAAGACCATTCACCACCTGAAACAAATACAAAATACAATTGTGGAATTGTATTATCAGGTGGTGGTGCTCGAGGTTTTGCCCATGTGGGTGTATTAAAAGCCCTAAATGAAAATGGTATTTACCCTGAGATTATTTCTGCTGTTAGTGCCGGTAGCATTGTAGGAGTTTTATATGCTGATGGATACACACCAGATGAAATTTTTCAAATCTTTTCAAAAATTGACATCTATAAAATCTTGCGTTTTTACCGTCCGGCATTTGGAGTATTAAAAGCAGAAGGCTTGGAAAAAACACTTTTAAAATATTTGCGAGCAAGAAAGTTTGAAGATTTAAAATTCCCTTTATACATCAGCGCTACTAATTTTACTAAAGCCAATACCGTTTATTTTAACAGTGGTGCATTAATACCTGCAGTAATGGCAAGTAGCGCAATTCCCATGATATTAAAACCGGTTTTGTATCAGAATGATTATTTTGTAGATGGTGGATTGATGAATAACCTTCCGGTGGAGCCATTGGAAGGTGTATGTAAACACATAATTGGAGTAAATGTAAATCCGGTAAGCGAAGTCAAGCAATTTTCGTCATTCCGAAATTTTGCAGACAGAGTGTTGCATTTAGCTGTTCGTGCTAATGTTCAACAAAACATAGACAAATGTACTGTTTACCTTGAACCACCCGGATTAATGGAATATCATATTTTTAAAGTATCGTCATCCGAGCAGATTTTTAAACTTGGATATGAATATACAATTTCAATAATGGATACTATAAAAGAATCATTACACAA
>JACFNJ010000332.1 GCA_019454865.1 Bacteroidia bacterium | reverse complement strand
GATCGCTCAAATCCGGGCGGAGACCGATGGCCGCCTCCAGTTCCTGCCGGGCCTGCAAAAACTCGCCGGCGGCCTGCCGGGCCAGCGCGTGGTTGTAATAGGCGCTGTAAAGTAAATCCCGCACGTTGATATACGCCGTATCAACCGCCCACACCTGCTCCAACTCGGCGATAGCCTGCGGCCACTGCCCGGCCTGATAATGCTCCACGCCGCGCAGATAGGCCGCCGCCAGTTGCGCCTCGCGCTCAATTTGCGGCTGCGAGGGGTTAAATTGGCGGGCCAGTTCAAAATGATGGCCGGCCTCGGCTACAAAACCACGGCTGCGCAGCGATTGCCCTTCAAAAAGATGGGCCTGGGCCAACTGCGGCCCAATGGCGGCGCTCTCCGGCTCCAACTGCTGCAACTGCTGCAGCACTGTAATCGCGGCGGGCCAATCGTGGCCGGCCCAGGCGCTGTCGAGTTGCTGCCGTAGCGCAGCCACCGCACTTTGGGAGGGGCTGCTGGCCTGCGCCGCGCCGCCAATCTCTTTGATCACGCCAAACGCCAGCACAAACAGGGCAATCGCCACCCCCAAAACGGCCAGCCCCAGCATCAACCCGTTAACAGCGCCAAACCAGCCGCGTCGGGGTTCCGGCGGCGACGGCATTTTTGGCGGCGGCGGGGTCACTTTCTTGGTCGGCGCGGGCGGCTGCTGGCGCTGAACCGGATTTTGGCGGGTGGGGCTGTCCGGGGAAAAACGGTGAACGAGCCACTGCTCGGCGCGGCTCAGGCTGGCGTGGTCGGGGTTGATTTTTTTGGCCTGAGCCAGCGCGGCGGCGGCTTCGGCCGGGTTGGTGGTAACCGCCGATAACCACAGCCAGGCCGCCTGGTTGAGCGGCTCGGCGGCCACAACCTGACGCAACATAGCGGCCGCTTCGGCTTTGTTGCCGGCTTTGGCCAGATTGATCGCTCGCGCCAGCGAGGCCGGCGGCGAATTAGGTTCTGTTTTGACAGAATCAGACATGAAATTTGATCGCAATCTTAAGATTATGTCTACTATTATAGCCGGCTCAACTCAATTTGCAATAGCGATGCGCCCAATGTCCCATTGAGAAAATGCAACATACAATGCTATAATTTAACATATGAGCACCATATTATCCAACAACAACATGGTTGTTGATAGCCTGCAACACATTCCGTTTTTCAGAGGCCTGTCGCCCACCACCCTGGCCAAAATCTCGGCCAAGCTGCATCAGGTGACGCTGGAGCATGGCCATATTGTGTTTACCGAAGGCGACCTGGGCGACTCGCTGTACCTGATTGAGTCCGGGCAGGTAAAAGTTTCGGTGCTCACCGACGGCGG
>JACFNJ010000065.1:338-11454 GCA_019454865.1 Bacteroidia bacterium | reverse complement strand
CAAGACACACACTCGATAGCATTTGTGAATCAATAGTTGAGCAAACAGAAATAGAAGGAAGCTCTGGACTCCTAGATAACTGTCAATCTCAATTGCTTTTTTTGGTTATTTTCAATAAAGTTAAACCAAATTTGGCGATTGATAATCTTATAAAAAAACTATCAAAAAGTTCGTTTGATTATCTTAATGAAAAACTACCAAGTAAACTTTACGAAGGAAATTTCCATAGTGGATTTTCGGGCCTGATTTGGCTGCTAAGTTATCTTGAAAATAACATAGGTGTTATCGAAATTGATGAGTCAACAAAAGAAAATTTTAAAAAGTATTGTTTTCAAAGTTCTATTCATATGATCAAATATGGGAATTATGACTTATTTATGGGAGGTATTGGATATTCTATGTATTTGATTAATGAAAAGTTTGATAAAGCTACTAAAATAGTAGCAAAACTACTTTTATCAAAAGCAGAAACAGACATAAATAATACGCTAAGTTGGCAAACATATAGTTTACATAACCATTAAAAAGTGAAACTCAATATTTAGGACTAGCACACGGTTCTGCGAGTATTTTAACTTTTTTTACTTTGAAACAAAAAATGGATAAAGAATTAGAAATAACGACAAATTATGAAACTTGCGATCGAATTATAAGAAATATTTTTCATTATAAAGAAACAGACCGCCTAAATCAATTTCCGTCAGAAATATCTAAGGATCAAACACACCAAAATACTAGATTAGCCTGGTGTCATGGTGATTTAGGCAATGCAGCAGCTATTTTTAATGCCAGTTGTTGGTAAGTTTGTTTGACCCTGAGATATTCTTCTATAAGCAATTGAGCATTTAAACGTACGCCTCCAACAAAACTTCGACCGCAAGAAAAACATTTGTAGCGTTGTTTGCCATTAAAAAATCCCTTTTTGCGTACAATTTTGCTGTTGCAAAAAAAGCACTTTTTTTATTCATAACCTTTCATTTACCTCAAAGCTAATCATAGCAACATTTCCAAAGGTTTTTTGACCCATTTTTGTCCATTAACCCGAAAAATTAAATTAACATACGCTGAGTTTTCAATTGTAAGTATATAGACGAGGCGATGAAACTAATTTATTCAATTATTTAACTGAATAATAAAAGCATAAAAAATTAAACCGACTATAGAAATTCTAAAGTCGGTTTAATAGATTTTATATCAATGAAAAAAGTAGTGCTTTTACACACAACTGTATTATTATAAATACTATGCCAAGTTTTGTTTTGGTGTTATTATATTATGCAATATGCAGAAAATCAGTATAAATAAGTTTGTGTAAAAAAATATTAACTTGCAAGTGATTAGTTTTTCGTACACAAATAATAATAGAATAGACACATGACTATAGAAGATGCTCAAAAAAGTATTGATAAATGGATTAAGACCACCGGAGTTAGGTATTTTAACGAATTAACCAATACCGCAATATTAATGGAAGAAGTGGGTGAAGTGGCAAGAATAATGGCACGTAAATATGGTGAGCAGAGTTTTAAAAAATCGGATGAGGAAGTAAACCTTGCTGATGAAATGGCTGATGTGCTGTTTGTTTTAATTTGTTTGGCAAATCAAACCGGAATAAACCTAACCGATGCTTTGCAAAAAAACTTGGAAAAAAAATCAATACGTGATGCTACTCGGCACCTCTCGAATGACAAATTGAAATGATTTTCCTATAAATTAAAATGTTTTTTATTCAGCTTGCTAAATATACTATTACGTTTTATGAAATGTTCAAATACAATACTTCGTTTATAAACGGATGATAGTTTTTTAATTGGTTTAACTGAGTTGTTTTGTTCGCGCAATTTCCACCATTTGCTGAATTTGAAAAAATATTGTGCATGTGCTTTATGTATGGATGCGCTATATCTCGGAAATCCATTAATTAGAAAATATATTGAGCTGATTAAATCCAATGTTGAACGAACGGGTATAAGCCAAATTAGTGTACTTATCGGTAAATTTTTGGTTAGCATAATTAAGCTGTTTCTAAAATTTAAATAAGTTTTATACGGGCTTTGTTTGCTTAATGTACCACCGCCTACATGATATACTTTTGATTGAGGAACAACAACTGCATTATATCCTTTAAGCTGCATACGCCAACATAAATCTATTTCTTCCATGTGTGCAAAAAAGTACTCATCAAATCCATCTAAACTTCTAAATACTTCTGAGCGGATAAACATACATGCTCCGGAAACCCAAAATACTTTTTGGATAGAGTTGTATTGGTTAGTGTCTGTTTCAATTTTTTCAAAAATTCTTCCTCTACAAAATGCATAGCCCAAATAATCCATATAACCTCCAGCAGCACCTGCATACTCAAATAAAGTTTGGTTGTTATAGTCAATTATTTTCGGTTGCGCAGCAGCAATTGATTTGTCATTTTCCACTACATCAATAATGGGTTCTATCCAATCCGGGGTTACTTCTACATCATTGTTAAGTAGTACATAATAGTCGGCTTGCACGTAAAGTAATGCACGATTGTAGCCACCTGCATATCCATAGTTTTCATTGTTTTTAATTATTTGAATATGCGGAAAATTTTGTTTTACCCATTCTGTTGAGCGGTCTTTAGAGTTATTATCAGCAAGTATTATTTTAAGATTTGGGTAAGTACTTTTTGTAAGTGCAGGCAAAAATTTTTCTAACAATTGTTTCCTATTCCAATGGATAATTACAACTGCCACTAATGGTTTATTCTGCTCCATCTTTTTTTGCTTTTTGTTTAAAAGGAACAAAAACAAAATTGGCTCCTTTATCGGTAACTAATAAAATACATGCAAAATTTTTAGGGTCTTTAAAAGCTTGTTTAAATCTGTCTTCATTTTCGGCAGTTACAATATTCTTTTCAATTAATTCTTCTACCACTGTTGCACTAATATGAAATGAGCGTTGTAACTCCTCTGCATCAATTATTTTTTCGCCAATCTTAATTTCTTCTTGGTGTGCAATAAATATTGGGTATTTGCTAAATCCTTCGGATAAAATATCCGTTGAAACTTCTATAAGCATTTCATTATAAAATGCTAAATCATCTTTTAGTAATTCTAAATTTACACTTAGTTCCTTATCCATTTTGTTTCAATTCTAATAGTACAATATTTTCAATATGGTGTGTGTGCGGGAACATATCTACCGGCTGCACTTTGGTTACAGTATAATCTTTCTCCATTAGTGCTATATCACGCGCATGTGTAGCCGGATTGCAACTAACATATACCACTTTTTTAGCTTTTGCCCGTAAAATTGTTTGCACTACATCATAATGCATTCCTGCTCTTGGTGGGTCGGTAATAATTACATCAGCACTGCCATGTTCATTCATAAATTCATCGGTTAGCACCGCTTTCATATCGCCTGCATAAAATTGTATGTTTGAAATATTATTCAATTCCATATTAATTTTAGCATCGTGTATTGCTGATTCTACGCTTTCAATTCCAATTACTTTTTTTGCAAACTTTGATACAAACAATGCAATTGAGCCAACTCCGGTGTATAAATCATATACGGTTTCATTGCCTGTTAATCCGGCAAACTCTCGGGTTTTGCTGTATAATGAAAGGGTTTGTTTGGTATTGGTTTGAAAAAATGATTTGGGTCCAATTTTAAATTGTAAATCTTCAAGCCATTCAATGATGTGGTCATTGCTTTTATAAGGTATAATTTCCAAATCATAAATGGTATCGTTAAGCTTAGTGTTTATTGCATAAAGTAAGGCTTTAATGGCAGGGAATTTTTGCAAAAGAAAATCCAATATCAATTCTCTGTGCTCTTTATTTTCTTTTCTGAAAATTAAAATTACCATCCACTCGCCTGCATCGGTATTACGAAATATTACATTTCGCATATATCCTTCTTGACTGTATGGGTTGAAAAATTCAAAATTATTTTCCTTACAAAAATCACGAAGTGCATTGCGTATTTCATTTGCTAATGTAGGTTGCAAGTAGCAATGTTCTACATCAAAAATTTTATCAAACCTACCGGGCAAATGATACCCCAAGCCTTTTAGCTCTGTTGGCGATAGGGTTTCTAAATCTGTTTTGTTTTCTACCCATTTTCTGTCAATAAAATTGTATTCGCATTTGTTGCGATAATAGGTGGTTTGTTCGCTGCCAATAATGGGTAGTATTTCGGGGAATGGAAATTTTCCGATTCTTTCAAAAGCATCATGAACTTGTTGTTGCTTAAAGCGTAATTGCGCTGTATATGCTATTTGTTGTGATTTGCAACCACCACAAATGCCAAAATGGGAACAGAAAGTATCTACCCTATCAGCACTTGGTTTAATAATTTCTTGAATTGTTGCTAAGCAAAATGATTTCTTGTCGCGATACACTCGAATGTTTACAATATCACCCGGTACTCCTTGCTCTACAAAAATTACTTTGTCATCGTATCTGCCCAATGCCATACCCTCACTTCCGGCAGCAGTTATTTCAAAATTTGAAATTGTATAAGGAATAAATTTTTTTCTACCCATAAAGCCGCGAATATACACGAAGAAATTGAGACAAATTTCTTAATTAAAGCTATTGGTTTAAAAAGTAAAATTTTAATTCCGATATATTCATTTGTTGAACAAATGTAATTTATGGATGAATTAGATGATGTTAACTTCCGGTTGTATTGTTATCCCAAATTTAGCTTTAACACTCTTTTGTATTTCCATAGCAAGGTTTACTATTTCGCTTCCGGTGGCGTTTCCATAATTTACAAGTACCAATGCCTGATGCTTATGTGAGCCTGTATTACCTACTATTTTTCCTTTCCAGCCGCAAGCCTCTATAAGCCATCCTGCAGCAATTTTTATGTTTCCATTTTGTGTTGGATAGCCTACAATATCCGGATATTGTAGTTTTAAGGATTCAAATTGCGCTTGAGGTATTTCAGGGTTTTTAAAAAAACTTCCGGCATTTCCAAGCTCTTTTGGGTTAGGTAATTTTGATTCACGAATTGCAATTACTGCATCGCTAATAACTTTTACATTAAGCTCTTTTATCCCTTGTTTCTCTAATGTTTGTTGTATAGCACCATACGAGGTGTTAAAGTTCGGATTTTTATTCAGTTTAAATGTAACGGATGCGATGATATATTTATTTTTAGCTTCATTTTTAAAGATGCTTTCTCTATATCCAAACTTACATGCAACATTTGAAAAGGTTTTAATTTCAGCTGTTTCTATCTCAATAGCATCTAAACTCTCAAAAGTATTTTTAATTTCTGCGCCATAGGCACCAATATTTTGCATAGGTGCAGCACCAACACAGCCCGGTATAAGGCTTAGATTTTCTAATCCGGCTAAATTCTTATCAATACAATACATTACAAACTCATGCCATACTTCACCCGCCATTGCTTTTACCCACACATGCTCATTTGTTTCTTTTATAATTTCAATACCCTTAATATTTATCTTTATTACCATACCGTCAAAATCTTGGGTAAGTAGCACATTGCTTCCACCACCTAAAATCAGAATTTTGCGTTCACTCAAATTAAAAGCAGCACATAATATACTGAGTTCTTCAAGTGAGTTTATCACTACAAACTCTTTGGCTTTAGCTTCAATTCCGAATGTGTTGTAAGGTTTTAATGATATATTCTGTTGGATATTCATTGGTGAGCAAGTAAGTAAAAGAGTTCTAAAATACAATAGGCTATAATTGATTTTGGATAAATATTTTGAAAGATGTTTTAAATACTTGGGTTTGCTTGGTTTGTTTTTTTTATTTGCACCATGATTACATACGATTACGTGATTATAGGTGGTGGCATTGTGGGATTATCCAGTGCATATCATTTATTGCAATTAAATCCCAAGTTGCGAGTTGCTATAGTTGAAAAAGAGGGTACAGTTGCAGCACATCAAACCGGACACAACAGTGGTGTTATTCATTCCGGTATTTATTATAAACCCGGAAGTTTGAAGGCTCAAAATTGTATAAACGGATACAACCTATTGATAGATTTTTGTAGAACTCACAACATACAATTTGACCTATGTGGCAAATTGATAGTTGCTGTTGATAATACAGAGCTAACGGAATTGGAAAAATTATACCAGCGAGGAAAAGAAAATGGATTATCGGAAATAAAGTATGTGGCTAAGGAGCAAATAGCCGATTACGAACCACATTTAACAGGTGTAAAGGCAATACATGTACCATATACCGGTATTATTGATTATACCGAAGTGTGTGAAAAATTAGCTGAACTTATTCAAAATGCAGGAGGTAAAATTTTCTTAAATAATGCTGTTACAAAAATTCACAGCGATGAAACTATCTCGACAGTTGAAACCATTTCTAACTCATTTGATACCAAAAAAATTATTAATTGTGCAGGATTGTATTGCGATAAGGTTGCTGAGATGGCAGGTGAAGATACTGATACAAGAATTATACCTTTTAGGGGTGAGTATTATATGCTTCGACCTGAAAAACGAAATTTAGTAAACAATTTAATTTATCCAGTTCCCGACCCTAACTTCCCATTTCTTGGGGTTCATTTTACACGAATGATTGATGGAAATGTAGAGGCAGGACCAAATGCAGTATTTGCATTTAAACGTGAAGGGTATCATAAAAGCGATGTGGATTTAGTTGAAATGTTTGAATCGCTTACATGGCCAGGTTTCCAAAAAGTTGCAGCCAAATATTGGAAAACAGGATTGGGTGAATTCTATCGTTCGTTTAGTAAAGCAGCCTTTACTAAGGCACTACAACGATTAATACCCGATGTGCAGGAGGATGATTTACTACCAGCCGAATCAGGAGTAAGAGCACAAGCCTGCGACAGAACCGGAGGGCTGTTGGATGATTTTAAAATTATAGAAAAACCAAATGCAATACATGTACTTAATGCACCGTCTCCGGCAGCTACATCATCGTTAAGTATTGGAAAAACTATTGCTGATTTGGCATTAAAAAATTAATCATGTACAGTGCAACTACACAAATACGCGTACGATACGGAGAAACTGACCAAATGGGTGTGGTTTATCATGGTAATTATGCATTGTATTTTGAAATAGCCCGAACTGAAGCATTGCGTAAGTTAGGAGTAACTTATCGTTCATTGGAAGATAGTGGAATTATGATGCCTGTTGTGTCGTTAAGTATGAATTACAAAAAATCAGCAAAGTATGATGATTTACTTTCTTTACAAGCAACATTTCCGGTATTGCCAACCGCTAAAACTGTAATAGATTATATTGCAACAAACGAAGTAGGGGAGGTGTTGTGTACCGGACAAAGTGTATTAGCATTTATTGATAAAAGCACAAATAGAATTGTACGTTGCCCAAACTTGTTGCTTGAAAAGTTTGCTCCTTATTTTAAAAACGAAAAGTAAGAATCTGTTAATGGCAGGTAAAGAAAGAAATATTTTTTTACGAATTATTCTTCGTTTAATACGAGTAAAACAAATTATTGCCTACACCAAACAAAAGCAATTTTTAAATTATTCCGGCATCAGTTGGTACAATGTTTTGGATTTTTATTGGCGGTGGGTTGATGCAAAGGATTTACGTTTACGCTCTACCTCGTTGTCCTTTTCATTTTTTATGGCATTGTTTCCTTCCATCATTTTTGTTTTTACTCTCATAGCATACTTGCCTATAAAAAACATGCACGAAAGGATTATGCTTTTTTTTGAGAATTTGTTGCCCGATGTGGCTTTTAATGCTGTACACAATACCTTATTAGATATTTTAAAAACACAACATTCCGGATTATTATCCATTGGTTTTGTAACAGCAATTTATTTTAGCACCAATGGATTTGTGTCGTTAATGAATGCTTTTAACAAAGTTGGTCAGAAAAAAGAAACCCGTTCGTATTGGAAGAAAAGAATTGTTGCAATTATATTGGCAATAGTTGTTTCTATTTCTTTGTTAATAGCTGTAGGGTTACTTACAATAGGAAATTTTACCATAAAGTATTTGGATAAACTTGCTTACTTCCCGTCAAAAGTTACTCCGGCATTATTGTTTATTTTAAATCTTAGTATTGTTTCGGTATTAATTTTATTTTTTGTAAGCCTTATTTATTATTTAGCACCTAATAGTAATAAGGAGTGGAAATTTTTTACACCGGGTTCAATATTTGCAAGTGTGTCCATTATTATTACTACACTTGGTTTCTCAACATATATCAATATTTTTAACACATACAATAAAATTTATGGTTCTATAGGGGTGCTAATATTTATTTTGTTGTTGATTTATTTTAACACGTATATTTTGTTGTTAGGATATGAGTTTAATGTAGCTATTGATAAGGCTGTAATCGAGAATAAATTGAATCAGACCATAGCACCTAATAAGATAAAAGTATTGGATAGTAAAACGTAGTTGTGTAACATATGTAACGCAAAGCATATTTAAAATTTGTACTTTTGATTGATGAAAAAATATGGATTGCTTGTCATAGTGTTAATTTTAACATATACTTTAAAAGCCCAAATAACAGCAGTTTCAAGAGAATGGGCTAACGAATTAAGAAGTAATACTTCCGATACTTTGTATGTAGTAAATTTTTGGGCTACTTGGTGCAAACCTTGTGTAAATGAGTTGCCCTATTTTCAAAAAATTGCAGATGCTTATGCAGGTAAAAATGTGAAAGTAATTTTAGTAAGTAATGATATGCGTAGAGATATGACTAAGCGTGTGCCTGATTTTATTAAAAATAATGGAATAAAGCTGCAAGTATTGTATATAAATGAAGTAGATGCCGACCTTTGGATAAGCAAAGTAAATAAAGATTGGACTGGTGCAATTCCGGCAACATGGATGTATAATGGCAGTAACGGAAAAGAAGATTTTACTGAAGGCGAACTTACCTTTGAAGAATTAGAAAATAAGGTTAAAGCAATGTTAGAGTAGTATAAATAATCATGTTGCAAAACTAATACACACAATTATATATACTATGCGGAGAGAGAGGGATTCGAACCCTCGATACCCTTGCGGATATACAAACTTTCCAGGCTTGCTCCTTCAACCACTCGGACACCTCTCCGGATAAATTTGGGTGCGCAATTTAATTCAAATTTGCTAATTGACAATTCTTTATTTGATTTCTTACGATTGTTTTTTTATAAAAAAACTTATTTAAGAATAACTCTTTTATAGCTTGTGCCGTATCCGGTAAATGTGCCTATGGCTCCACTAAGTGTTGATTTTACTGTTACCGGAGTAGAAAAAGGGCCACCATTATTTGCCGCTTTTACATACGATTCCCAAAATAAATATTCTTTTCTGCCAATTGAATTTAAGTATATGCTTAATGTATCGCCATATTTAAACGGAGATAAAAATGTATATGGTCTTTTTATACCATTAAGTAATGCATCATCAAATGTTCGATAAAAGCTTGCAGAACCCCACCCAAGTAAAAATGGACTTGAACCATTATACACCGCCAAGCGATAATTGTTTTGTTCTATTGGGTCAGTGTATTCAAATGTGAAAACCATACCGGTATCATTGTCATTAATTATTTGTTTCCAATATACCGTATCAATAGGTACAGGGTTAGGGATAGAAGTAACACCAAATACCTTCTCTCCATCGGCTTCAATATCTAACTTGTAAGGTATGCCTGCTTGTGGTATTAATAATGGATTGTAATAGATGCCTGAGATACCAATTAAAAAACTATCAATTATCGGAATTGTACTAATGTCATATAGTTGTATGCGTTGCGATTCATCCCAAATGGTATCCATATTATTTATTTGTCCGGGTGTAATATATACAAGTGCATTTTTTACACCGTTCATGCTCAAATCCGGATTAAAATAATCTAATGTACGTGTGATGTAAACATAATTTAAGTTTAAAAACTGTTGGTTGATACTTGCTTCTACTACAAGGCTGGATTTGGATTTGGGCAAATCAACAGTTATTTCTTTTTCACAACTTATGAAAAGAATAGTTAATAAAGATAGGAGTATATATTCTTTTTTCATGTGTGGTTAAAATTTAAAATTCCATGAAACAGAAGGCAAAATTGGAAATAAATATACCATGTATGCTTTTACACTTTTACTTTCCAAGTCAGGTTCAAAGTATATAAAGTAAGGATTTGCTCTGTTGTAAACATTATAAATACTAAATGTCCATGAGGATTCAAATTTTTCCGTTTGTTTGTTAATGTATGTGGCTGCAATATCTAACCGATGATATGCAGGCAAACGGTAATCATTTATTTTATCATACAAATCAATGAATGTAAGTGTAGGTTCATTCTTTGCAATATCAAATCCTACCATGTAACTATACCTACCAGTAGGTAATGTGGCAGCATTTCCGGTGCCATATACAAATGCTAATGTAGAGCTCCATTTTTTATTAAATTGGTATGTAGCAACTACGCTAATATCATGTGTTCTGTCGTATCTGAAATAAAATGGTTTTCCATAATTTAATGCATCAAACTGGCGAGTGGTTTTGCTCCATGTGTAACCAATCCATCCGGTTATTTTGCCAAATTTTTTTTTGCCAAATACTTCAACACCGTAGGATAAACCATTGCCAAATACCATTTCGTGTTCTAAGTTTTGATTAAAAAATAAATTAGCTCCGGGTTTAAATTCAATTTGGTTGTACATGGGCTTATAATAAGCTTCAATGGAAGTTTCGTATAAGTTTTCTTGAAAGTTTTTGAAGAAACCGATAGCATATTGGTTGGCTTGTTGTGGCTTTACAATGCTTGATGATGGAACCCATAAATCGGCAGGGAATTGTGCTCCACTTGTAGTTGCTAAATGTAAAAATTGATTTCCTCTTGTAAATGATGCTTTAATAGATGAGTTGCTATTGAGCAAATATGTTGCTGCTATACGTGGCTCAAGTCCAATGTACGTTTTTATAGGCTCGCCACTTCCGTATGATTTTCCTTTTCCTATCTCTACATTATTATCATCAAAAATTACTTCTGTGTAAGGTCCTACTTGGGTAAATAATACTCCGCGCAATCCGGCATTTACAGTAAATTTACTGTTTACTTTATATTCATCTGCAATGTATATAGCAGCTTCGTGTGCATATTGTTTGTTAATG
>JACFNJ010000065.1:0-315 GCA_019454865.1 Bacteroidia bacterium | reverse complement strand
CTGCTATGCCGGGTGTAAAAGTATGGTAGGTATAGTTTACTCCAAATTTTAACTGGTGTTTAGGATTTCCGGTTAAGTAGTATTCATGTTTCAAATTTATGTCGGCTAATCCTGAATAAAGATTGAATCCGTTGCTGCCAAATTCAAATTTATTTGCTAAACTGTATGTATTGTATATTAAAAATGTGTTGGAATATAAACTTGAGTTGAAACTATGAAACCATTTTAAACTTACCGCGGCATTTCCCCAACCTACGTTAAATTTTACTTCTTCGTTTCTTGGACTTTTAAAACTAAACACATCTCTTCCATAAT
>JACFNJ010000064.1 GCA_019454865.1 Bacteroidia bacterium | reverse complement strand
CCTACACCTAAAATAGAACCAACTAATGTGTGTGAACTTGAACATGGAATTCCGTAATACCAGGTAAGTAAATTCCATAATATAGAAGTTAAGAGTAAGGATAATATTAAAGCAATATTGTGCGATATACTTGAATCCGTTAATATTTCTACCGGTAATAAGTTGGTAATACTCATAGCTACAGCAATACCACCTACTAAAACGCCAATACTATTCCATATACCACTCCACACAACAGCCACCCATGGTTTTAAACTATTTGTGTAAATAACTGTTGCTACTGCATTAGCTGTATCATGAAATCCATTGATAAACTCAAATACAAATGCTAAAAATAAACATAAAATTAGCAGAGCGGTAAGAGATGGGTCTAATCCAAACATCTTTAAAATAATTTAATGTGCAAGTATCGTTTTCTGATGCAAGTGCAATGTTAAGGAAAAGTTAATTTCAAACAAGTGTAATTTTTTATATAAATAAGTTAAAGCAATCCATTATAATCACATTAACAATCTTATTTCCATACCACTCTATAATATTTTTCAAATAAATTATTGTTTACCAAACGGATTGATTATTATAATTTCTTCGATTCTATTCACAATTAGGATCTATCTGGATTGATTTATTAATCTCAGGGCTCAAATAAGGAATACCAAGATTTAGCCCTCTAAGAATAAATAAGCAGCCCAATATAAAAACAAAGAAAGGAAGTAATTTTCTAATCCATGTACGAGTGGTTTGTTTTACAAAATTACCTGCAATAGAAACAGTAAGCATTAAAGGTAAAGTACCAAAACCAAACAATACCATAAATACAGTACCATGCAAAACATTTTGAGTAGATACAGCACCTAACAATGCCAAATAAACAAAGCCGCATGGAAGCAACCCATTTAGTAATCCAATACTTAAGAGTGCTGTGTAGGTTTTTTGATGAACTAATTTGGCAAAAAAAGTAGAAATAAACTTATGCGTAATTTTGCCAAAAAAACGTTCAAAATGATTTGTGTTTATAAATGCCATAAACACCATTAATATTCCGGCAGCAATACTTACACTTTGTTGCAAACCTGCAATTTTTAAACCGGCACCAAAAGTTCCAAACAAAAATCCTAAGAAACCATAAACAATTATTCTACCAATATTATAAACCAACTTGCTGCTAAAAACCTGTAATGCTTTATTTCCAACCACAGGTGTAGATAAGGCAATTGGACCACACATACCTACACAATGCAAACTGCTAAGTAACCCGGTTACAAAAGCTGTAAGAAAAATCATTACAACACCAACTGTTTTTCAATTGCCATCAATTTACCATTAAGTACCCACTCAAAAGTAATATGCCAAATGCCCGCTTGAATTGATTGAGTGGAGTATATAAATTGGTTGTTTGTTAATTGAAATGGTACTTCAAAATCTTTATCTGCATCAGCTGAACGATAAAAATGCAAAGTTCCTTTTATTGTAGAATCGTTTGCTGTAAAAGTAATAAGTTGTTTTGCAAGGTCAAATTCTATTTTGGGTTGAACAACTTTTGCTTCTGAAAATTTATTTATCTCGTCTTGATATTTTATTCCTTTTTCGTAATAGTTTTTATCCACTAAATCTATCTTTTGCACACTAATTTTATACACCAAGAATATAATGAACAAAATAAATAATGATACAAAAAAAGTAAGTTTATGCCCCCAATGTAATTTCATATTTTCAATTTTTTATTGAACAGGTGATACAAAGTTTGTTTCTTTTGTATCCATATGTTCTCCATTGCTACTAATTTCAATTTTTATTTGAGTATTATTTTGATGTATTGCCTCTTTGGGTAATATCACAAAAAACGAACCTTTAACAATATCATCCTCCAATAAATCAAATTTGTTACCTTCTCTATCTACCATTTTAAGTTCAGCATTGGCAGGTTCAACTATTTTTAATTCAATTTTATGATTAGCAAATGTTTTGTTTATCACTTCAAAATTATACATATTACTTATTCTACCATCCGGCTGTACTTGGTGCAACATTCCTGGTGTACGCAATATGGTTGCATCAACATCTTTACGGGTAACTAAAAAGTATATAGTAGCAGTAAGCAATACTACCAAAATAGAAACATAAGCAATGCTACGTAAAGATAGTTTTTTAACACCACCTGAAATAATTCCGGCTTGTGAAGCATAGCGAATTAAACCTTTTGGCTTATTAATTTTTGTCATTACATCATCGCACTCATCAATACATGCAGTACAATTAATACATTCCAATTGTGTTCCGTTACGTATATCAATTCCTGTAGGGCAAACTTGCACACAACGGTAACAATCCACGCAATCGCCCACACTGTCTTCTAAGCCTTTTTTACGAAAACCTCTTGGTTCGCCACGCATAAAATCATACGCTACTACAATAGAATTTTTGTCTAACATCAAACCTTGTAATCTACCGTAAGGGCAAATTACAATACATACAATTTCGCGTAAATTAGCAAACACATAATAAAACACACCTGAGAAAATAATTAATGAAGTGAATTTACCCCAATGCATTAACGGACCGTCCTGAATTAATTTTGCAACTTCATCAACACCTATCAAATAGCTTAAAAAAGTATTAGCTATTAAAACCGCTAAAAGAAAAAACAGAAAGTGTTTTGATCCTTTCTTTATTATTTTTTCTTTATTCCAAGGCATGTCTTTTAATTTCTTTTGCTCTTTAAAATCACCCTCAATCCAATATTCTATTTTACGGAAAAGCATTTCCATGAATATTGTTTGAGGACATGCCCAACCACACCAAACCCTACCAAAAATTACAGTAAACAAAATTATGAATACAATAAAAGTAAGCATTAATAGGGCAAACAAAGGCAAATCTTGTGGCCAAAAAGGAATACCGAAAATAATAAATTTTCGCTCTAAAATATTTAGTAACAATAATGGATGTCCATTCCATTTCAAGAATGGACCTGCAAATAACAACACCATCAAAAAGATACTAAACCACGTTCGGCCGGTATAGAGTGAACCACTTGGCTTTTTAGGAAAAATCCATTTACGTGCTCCACTTTTTTTATCAACCAGTGATATGCTGTCTCTAAACTTTTCGTCTTTTGCTACTGTTGTTATTTGCTTATTCATTACTTACTCGTATATTTTACATTTTTTCTCCCTGAGGCTCCTTAGCACCCGGAGGGTTAGTGCCTTTAAGTGAAAGTATAAAACTTGTTACTTCTTGTATTTGTACACCGTTTAATGAATTTTGCCATGCAACCATTCCTTTTGAAGGAACACCGTATTTTATTGTTTTAAATACAGATTTCACATCACCACCATGTAGCCAATACTCATCTGTTAGGTTTGGACCTACTTTGCCCTCTCCTTTATCTCCATGGCAAACTGCACATTTTGCCTTAAAGGTTTCCATCCCTTTATCCAACTTTGCCTTATCAGTTAATTCGGTTACAGTGTTTTCGTCAATTAAATTACCGGCTTTTTTAATATATGCTTGTTTAGATATTTCTGCTTGAACCAATTCGGTTTCATACTCTTTGTGTTGCAAATCGCCAATATTTAGCACATGGTATGCCATTAAATAGATAAATGCTGCCACAACAGTTCCGTAAAACAATAAATTGAACCAAAAAGGGATTGGATTATTTAGTTCTTTAATTCCATCAAACTCATGATCTAACTCCAAATCTTTCTCCTTTGCAATTGACTCTAAATTTAAGAGTTTTTCCCAAAAGTTTCTGTCATCATCGGCATTTAAGCCTGCTGTTTTTATAGCACTATTTACTTTGTTATTTACATATAACAAAATAACAACCAATGCTACTAAAATTATTGAAACCCAAATTGCTAATGTAGAAAATTTAATTGTTGCAATACCGCTATTATCAGTAGTTTGAGCTATTGCAGCTGTTGTACTTAGTACCATTGCTGCTATAAATTGAATTCTTTTCATACTTCTTTTTAATTATTAATTATCTAATGGAAGATTTTTCATTTTGTTGATGTATTTTTTATCAGCACGATAAACCCACCACAACAACCCTACAAAAAACAGGACAAATGTTACTAATGAGAAAATGAGATAACCATCTACACCTTCAATATTTGCTACAAATTGCTTCATTTTAATTACTGTTTTTAAAATTAATTACTTGCTGTACTTCCTTTTTTAATATCAGTTCCCAAACGCTGTAAGTATGCTATTAACGCGATAAGTTCTTTTTTACTATCCAAAGCAATACCTTCCTTTTTCAAATTGTCTGATATTTTTTGGGCTTGCGCCATTAAAGCTTGATTACCGCTTTCAATTTCAAATTGCGTGTATGGTACACCCAAGGTTTTCATTGCTTTTAGCTTTGCCTCAGTTGTTGATATATTTAAGTCTTGCTCTGCTAACCATTGGTATTTTGGCATAATACTACCCGGTGACATCGTTCTTGGATCAATCATGTGATGATAGTGCCAACTATCCGGATACTTACCACCAATACGCATTAAATCCGGACCGGTACGTTTTGAACCCCATAAAAACGGATGCTCATACACATACTCTCCTGCTTTTGAATACTCGCCCATGTAGCGTTCTGTTTCACTACGGAATGGCCTTACCCACTGTGTATGACAAACAGCACACCCTTCACGTATATATAAATCACGACCTTGTAATTCTAAAGGAGTATAAGGTTTAACGCTTGCAATTGTTGGTATGTTTGATTTAATTAAAAAAGTAGGTAACATTTCTACTGCACCACCAACAACTATTACTATTATAGATAATACCGTAAAAGTAAGTGGTTTTTTCTCTAAAACAGAATGCCAAAATTCTCCTTTTTTAAATAAAGTTGATTTCTCTAATGCAGGAGCTTCAGCAGCCTCATCAGCTACTAATTTACCTTGTTTTATTGTTTTTACTATGTTATAAATTAAAATAATAAATCCGGTTAAGTATAATGTTCCGCCTAATGCACGTAACATGTGTAAAGGTAAAATTTGAATAGTTATTTTTAAAAACTCAGGATATTGTAATGTGCCCTCCGGGGTAAATTCTTTCCACATTAAGCCTTGCGTAAATCCACTCCAGTACATTGGTACTGCATAAAACACGATACCAAGTGTAGCTAACCAAAAATGTATATTAATTAATCGTTTTGAATAAATTGTTGTATTATAAATTCTTGGAATCAACCAATACAACATAGCAAAAGTTAATAATCCATTCCATCCTAAAGCACCAACGTGTACGTGTGCAACAATCCAATCTGTAAAATGTGCTATTGCATTTACATTTTTTAAAGATAACATTGGACCTTCAAAAGTAGCCATACCGTATGCTGTAATACCAACTGCAAACATTTTAAGAATTGGCTCATCCCTTACCTTATCCCAAGCACCACGTAAAGTTAATAACCCATTTATCATACCGCCCCAACTTGGAGCAATCAGCATAACAGAAAAAGCAACTCCTAAAGATTGTGCCCAATCCGGTAAAGATGAGTACAACAAATGATGAGGACCAGCCCAAATATATAAAAATATTAATGACCAAAAATGTAAAATAGAGAGTTTATAAGAATAAACAGGCCTTCCGGCAGCTTTTGGTAAATAATAATACATCAATCCTAAAAACGGAGTAGTTAAGAAAAATGCAACAGCATTATGCCCATACCACCATTGTACTAATGCATCTTGCACACCTGCATATACTGAATAACTTTTGGTAAGAGTAACGGGTAACTCAATTGAATTTACAATATGCAATACAGCAACTGTAACAAACGTAGCAATATAAAACCATATAGCAACATACATTTGTTTTTCTCTACGCTTAATAATAGTACCAATCATATTAACACCAAACACAACCCAAACCAATGCAATCAGAATATCAATTGGCCATTCCAATTCCGCATATTCTTTGGTAGTGGTTAAGCCCAATGGAAGCGTAATTGCAGCAAGTAATATTACTATTTGCCATCCCCAGAAATTAATTTTACTTAATACATCGCTATACATACGTGCTTTACACAAACGCTGTAACGAGTAATAGATTCCGGTAAAAATTGCATTACCTACAAATGCAAAGATTATTGCATTAGTATGTAAAGGTCTAATTCTACCAAAGGTAGTGTACTGATTACCTAAATTTGCGGCAGGTTCAAAAAGTTGAAATGCCGCCAGCAGCCCAACAATCATGCCGACCACTCCAAATACTAAGGTAGCAATGGCAAAATCGCGCACGATTTTGTTGTCATAATTGAATTTTTCGATTTGCATAGTTTTAATTATTGTATTTATTTATTGATATTAATTTCTTCTTTATTTTCTTGTTTGTTTTGGGCTGAACTTTCACGTTCAAAGTCATCATATAATATTCTAACTGATGGTGTATAGTCATCTTCCATTTGACCGGATTTTACTGACCATATAAAGGCAATTAAAAAACCTACTGCCATTAAAAAGCTACACCCTATTAATATAAACATTACACTCATTGTAAACCTCCTTTTTTAGCACAATATGTTGTTACTAATGTAGTAAAAATAATTACACTTACAGAACTAATTGGCATAAGTATAGCTGCAATCAATGGCGATAGCGTTCCTTGAACGGCATAGCTTAAACCAACTAAGTTATATAATAATGACAACACAAAACTTGCATGAATTACACTACGTGTGTTTTTTGTAAAACGTAAAATTGCAGGTAACTTTTCAAATACTGAAGCATCCATAATTACATCACTTGCCGGAGAGAAATGGGATGTATCTTCCGTTACCGAAATTCCAATATTGGCTTTTTTTAATGCTCCTGCATCATTTAATCCATCACCTATCATCATTACTTTTGAAAAATTAAGCTGTAATTTCTCAATAAAATTAAGTTTATCTGAAGGAGACTGATTGAAAAATAGTTTTTCTTTGGTATCAAAATATTTCAACATTGCATCACTGTCTTTTTCTGTATCACCGGATAATAAATACTGTGTGTAATTAGCCTGCTTTAATTCATTAATTACGTTGCGAAGACCTTTACGAAACGTATGTCCAATTTCAAAAAATCCGATGTATTGGTTATCTATTGAAACAAAAATTTTAGTTTTTGTTGTTTTAGAATTATCAATACCAACAAAATCAGATGAACCAATTTTAACTGCAACACCATCAACCCTGCCCTCAATTCCTTTTCCTGCTATTTCATTAAAACTTGTAACTGTTAATGGCTTCTTTATTTGTAAATGATTCTTAATTTTCTGACTTAATGGATGAATAGATTGTGCAACCATACTTGCAATAATTTGCTTGCTATAATCCGACAAAGGCTTGCCTTCAAATTGAATAGTTGCACTTGATGGTAAAGTTAAAGTTCCTGTTTTATCAAACACAATGGTATTGATGTGAGAAATATACTCGACAATAGCAGTTGATTTTACATAAAACTTATTTTTACCAAGTATTTGCATTGCTGTACCTAAAGCAAATGGGCTAGATAAAGCTAAGGCGCATGGGCATGCAATAATTAAAACAGCGGTAAATGCATTTAAGGCTAATGATACATCAAACACAAGCCACCATACAGCAGATAAAGTAGCAACAAGCAATAAAACTATCGTAAAATATTTACTTACCTTTTGCTGAAACCCAAGTATTGCACTTGCTTTTGGTTTGCTAAAAGCCTCGTTATTCCACAATTGAGTTAAATAACTTTGTGATACTTTTTTGCAAATTTCCAATTCAATAGTTGTTCCTTTTTGACGACCACCTGCATATACAATTTCGCCTAAAACTTTATTAACTAAAACAGATTCACCTGTAACAAAACTAAAGTCAATTTGAGCATCGCCATTAAGTAAAATTGCATCTGCCGGAATTAATTCATTATTTCTAATTTTAATCCTATCGCCTATTTCTAATGAAGTTACTGGCACTGCAATTTCTTCATTTCCTTTTATTAAAGTTACAGCCACAGGAAAATACGACTTGTAATCTCGCTCAAATGATAGTGTTTCAAATGTACGTTGCTGAAGCCATTTGCCAATTAATAAGAAAAAGACTAATCCGGCTAAAGTATCAAACCAACCAATGCCATTACCTGTTACTACTTCATAAGTACTTCTTACAAACATTGTTAAAATACCAAGTGCAAGAGGAATTTCAATGTTTACAAACCGTTTTTTTATTCCTACCCATGCGGTTTTAAAATAATCTTGAGCACTATAAAAAAATACAGGTAACGAAAGCACTAAATTTAGCCATCCAAATAGTTTTGAGAAAGTACCTTTTGTAATACTATCTAATCCAAAATATTCAGGAAAACTAATTAACATTATATTTCCAAAACAAAAGCCTGCCACACCAATTTGATAAAACAACTTTTTGTTTTCCTCTTTTTTAGTTGATTTTTCAATATCGTTTAAACGTATTGCAGGTTCATAACCAATACTGCTAAGCATTACAACCACATCTTTAAGCGAAGCAAGCGAAGGGTTGAATGTTATCATTAATTCTTTTTTCAAAAAATTAACCTTGGTTTGAAGTATTCCGGAATTTATTTTATACAAATGCTCTAACAACCAAATGCAGGAACTACAATGCATTGCCGGAATAAAAAATGTAACCTTAGCTAAAGAATTGTCTTTATATAACAATAATTTTTTCTCTACTTTCTCATCCAACAAATAATCAAATGCTTGTGGTAACACCGGGTTAATTTGGGTTTTTCCGGGTGTATTTTCTATGGAATAATAACTGCACAAATTGTTATTTGACAGTAATTCGTACACATTTTTGCATCCTACACAACAAAATGCATGCTCATCATAATGCAACACGGTATTACACTCGTCTCCACAATGAAAACAAGTAGTAATATTTGCTGGTTTTGTTGTTTTTAAATTCATTAAATAAATGTGTTAAAGTTTAAAATTTCCTAATACATGTTCATCGTTAAAATCGTTTACTGTTTTTTTAACCAACAAGTCGCGCATTGATTTTCGAATTTTTTTATACTCACTATGCAATGGGCATGGATTTACTTCGTTACAATCTTTTAATCCCAAGCAACACATAGTAATTAACTTATCGCCATCAATTGCAAAAACAATATCCAGCAATGCTGTTTTGCGTTGTTCTTCATTAACCAAAAAGCCACCTTTTGGCCCTTTTGCCGACTCTAAAAATCCCTTTTTGGATAAATCTTGTAAAATTTTTGCAATAAAATATATTGGCGCATTCAGTCCTTCTGCTATCTCTTTCAAGCCTACATACCTACCCTCTTTGGAGCGGTTAGCAATCAAAAACAAGGATCGTATGGCGTATTTACAAGTTTGCGAGAACATTTCAATTTGAATTCCGATTCAAATGTAAACAAGGAAATAAATAATAAAATACCCTATTATCTTTTATTAATAGAAGATTTTATTGATCAAGACCTTACATATTTATGATTAATATCAATATTTCAAAATAAATTGAATTTGGCACATTACAATTAAACTATACTTTCGCATAAAATAAAAATATAGTTATGCAAATATTAAATGGAAACGAGGTTTCAAAGTCAATTAGAGAACAAATAAAACAAGAAGTAATTAAACTGAAAGCATCGGGAGGAAAAACGCCCCATTTAGCAGCAATATTGGTAGGTACTGATGGTGCAAGCATGACTTATGTAGGAGCAAAAGAGAAAGATTGCATGGAAGTTGGTTTTGACAGTACAGTATTGCGATTTCCTGCAACAACAACAGAAGATGAATTATTAGCAGAAGTTGAAAAAATTAATAATAACCCTGAAATAGACGGACTAATTGTGCAGTTGCCATTACCGAAACACATTAAAGAGAAAAGAATTACTGAAGCCATTTCATACAAAAAAGATGTGGATGGGTTTCATCCAATGAATGTAGGACTAATGTTTAAGGGGCTTCCTTGTTTTCTTCCGGCAACTCCTTTTGGAATTGTTAAACTATTAGAACATTATAAAATTGATACTACCGGAAAACATTGTGTAATAGTGGGAAGAAGTGATATTGTAGGCAAACCGATGAGTATATTAATGCTTCAAAAAAATTGCACCGTATCTATTTGCCACAGCAAAACAACCGATATAGAAGCACACATACAACGTGCAGATATAGTAATTGCTGCCGTTGGTATTCCTGAATTTGTAAAAGGAAGTATGATTAAAGAGGGCGCTGTAGTAGTAGATGTAGGAATTACAAGAGTAGAAGATACAACAGCTAAAAATGGTTTCCGGCTAAAAGGAGATGTAGAGTATGCATCATGTGCTGAAAAAGCATCTTTTATTACACCAGTACCCGGAGGTGTAGGACCAATGACAAGAGTAGGATTACTTCTTAACACACTTAATGCGATTAAGATGAAATAAAATAATGCAAAAGCGCAATTATAAAAACGAACTTACAACAATACCGGGAGTTGGTAAATCCATTGCAAATGACTTGAATAACATTGGTATATTTCGCATTGATGAGTTAAAAGGGAAAGACCCGCAAATGCTTTATGACTTATCGAATAAATTTGCAGGATGTATTCAGGATAGGTGTTTACTTTACGTTTTTAGGTGTGCTGTATATTTTGCTGAAACACCAATAGAATTTCAAGATTCGAATAAATTAAAATGGTGGAATTGGAAATGATTTTTTCTGTATCTTTCACTTTATTATTTTATATCTAAACAAGAATAACGTGTTAAAAAAATCACACTTTTATACATTACAATTGTATAAAATTGTAACAAAGATGTAATACACGCGAAATATGCTTGAAATAACTCCACTGTTTTTTTGCATTAGATTTTTAAAACAAAATTTAATGAAAAAAACAATCAAACTATTGAGCTGTATTTTAGGTTTCGCTACAGCTTCGTTTGCACAACAAGTAGAAGAAACCAATGAATTGGTTAAACAATTGGAGCAACAAATTCAATCACACGAAAGTGATTTAAAATTACTAAAACAATTTAAAATTTCTGGATACATTCACTCGCAATTTCAATATGGAGAGAAAAATGCTTCACTAAAAGTAGGTGGTGCTAATTCCAACACTAATGAAAGTTTCAGCAGGTTTGGAGTCAGACGAGGACGTATTAAGTTTACATATGAAAAAGGAATTGCTGCAGGTGTATTTCAGTTAGACATTACTGAAAAAGGAATAGGCTTAAAAGATGCTTATGTTTCCATTAAAGATCCATGGGCAGGAAGCAATATTTTTAAAGTAGGTGTGTTCGACCGTCCGTTTGGATATGAGGTTGCTTACTCATCATCACGAAGAGAATCACCGGAGCGTGCAACAGTAACCACTACACTTTTTCCTGAAGAGCGGGATTTAGGAGCTATGTTAACGCTTCAGGCATCTAAAAATTCGCCATGGAGAATTCTAAAACTGGAAGCTGCAATCATAGGCGGTAATGGTATTAAAACTGATATAGATAATCGCAAAGACTTTATCGG
>JACFNJ010000331.1 GCA_019454865.1 Bacteroidia bacterium | reverse complement strand
AGTAGGAATATCCGGATTTAAAATATTTAAACCTTCTATTGCGGATGATACTGAAATTGGAGGTGTAATCATACCATCTGCCAAAAGTGAACACCCGCCTATAATTGCAGGAAAAATTAAATATGGCCGTCTTCTTCGTATAAGTGCATAGAGTGAAAATATACCACCTTCACCGTTATTATCTGCATTTAAAACTATGAATACGTATTTAATGGTTGTAAGTAATGTTAGAGTCCAAAATATACACGATAACCCACCAAGTATAAGTTCTTCCGTAAGTACTTTATCTGCAACTATTGCTTTAAAAACGTATAGTGGGGATGTGCCTATGTCTCCGTAAATTATTCCTAAAGAAATCAAAAGACCTGCCATGGATACTTTTGACAGGTTGTTGTGATTTTGTTCGTTCACTTTTTTAGTTATGAAGTGTGTACAAGTATATAATTAAAATGCGTGTTCAGAAATAAAATGTAAGCGTAACAATTGTACATCTTCTTTGCTAAAATCATTGCTAAATTCATTTATGGCAGCATCTAAGTTGTCTTCAGTTGCGCTTCTAAAGTAATCCATTACTTCATCTTGCAAATCATCATCTGCAATATCGTTTACATAGCTGCGTAAATTTAATTTAGTGCCGGATAAAATAATGTTTTCAATTTCTCCTAACAATTCATCCATAGTAAACCCTTGCGAGCGGGCAATATCCGGTAAACTTACTTTTTTATCAATGTTGGTAATTATTGCAATTTTTTTGGCAGACTTGTTCACTACTGATTTCATGACCATTTCATCCAACTTCTCTATTTCATTTTCCTTTACATATTTGTCAATTAATTCAATAAAAGGCTTACCAAATTTTAATGCTTTACTCTTGTTTACTCCTGATATTTTAGCTAATTCATCCATTGTTGTAGGATATTTATTAGCCATTTCTTCCAATGAAGGTTCTTGGAAAATAACATACGGTGGCAGGTTATGCTGTTTACCAACTTTTTTGGTAAGGTCTTTCAGCATAGCAAATAAAACCTCATCGTAAACGTTCTCTACTTCTACATCTTTTTCATCTTCATCGGTTATTTTTTCAAATTGTTGATCCAATGCTATTTCAATTTTAGAAGGTTTTTTAAGGAAAGTTTCTCCTTTTTCGTTTACACTTAACAATCCGTATGTTTCAATGTTTTTGGTAATGTATCCGTTAAGAAGTAGTACACGAATTAAGGATTTCCAGAAGTTTTCATCGTTTCCTTTTCCTTTGCCAAAATATTCTAATTTTTCGTGCCCGCTTAAAGTAACCTCATGGCTCTTTTTGCCTACTAAAATATCCACCACATGGTTTAGCACATATTTGCCTTTA
>JACFNJ010000330.1 GCA_019454865.1 Bacteroidia bacterium | reverse complement strand
ATTACACCATAAGTATTTCCCGGTGCAGACGCATTTGGGTCGTTATACTCAGTAAAAGTATTTTCTTCTACTTTATAACCGTGGCAAGCGTTCAGGTACATACCGTAAGTTTGCGTTACCGGATTAGGTGTTGCAGACCTGAACACTTCAAAATCGTTTCTAGTAAATGTTGCAAAATCCGGTCCTCCAAGGTATGCTCCAAAGAAGTTGTTGATGAATTTGTTTCTGTCTGCCTTTACAGTTCTTAATGGCCCCGCTAATGCCCGTATGCCGAAATATAAATCCTGAAAGACATTAGGGTCGAAACTGTTACAGGGGAATGTCATGCTTAAACAGCGAGCATTTACAAAATAGTGTGCATCAACGCTGTAAATTCCCCAGCCCCTTTGAGAATAATTATACAAATTAGGTGTCAGGTTCTTAAAGTCGTTTCCATAAAAACCAATTCCAACCACATCGTGCATAAACACGTGGTAAACGGGATAATAAACAGGATTATTTAATAAACCGTTTGTTGTAAATTCACAATTGGTAAAGCGGCTTTGGTTGTTTACGTTATTGGGAGCTATGTATCTTCTAAATTCAACATCCTGACGATTATTTTTAAAATATGAATTGGTTGCCTGAATGATACCTCCTGTATAGTTAAAATCGTAGGAAGTAAAGTTGAACGGGTAGTTTGGCTGGGAATTAATTTTAACGGCAACTGCACCCTTTAAAGCGTGTTCTACCACCGAGCCGTTATTCATAATAAACCAAGCTTGCTGGCTGGTAGAATAAGGTGTTTGATTTTGGTTAACGTGCCCATAAACCTGTACACCCAACCACATAGCATTGGGGTTGCAGCGGTCATCTACGGTAAATGTGGTGTTATTCAAAATCAGCTTTCCACCGGCCAATGCACCTGTTCCACGTTCTACTACAACCTTTGCCCCGGGAGCAAATTTAAAAGTCATATTTTGGATGGTAACTGTTTTGCCTGCCGGAATAATTAATTCTTTCTCGATGAGTACAATACCGGAAGTAGAAGCAAAGGGATTGGTAGTAGTGCCGGGCGTCCATGTAGCATTAGCAGGAGCGGTAAAAGTTTGAGCGTTAAAAAAAGTATTTGTAATGCAACATTGAATATTGGCAAAAAAATGGGAAGTATAATCCATTCCGTCTATCTGGTCGGGCAATGTATAAGAAGAAACAGGAGAAGGTCCTGCATAATCAAGTGTTTGGTAATAGGAAACAGGAACTGCCGAATTTACCCAGTTAGCGGGATTAGGAGTATTTGGGTTGCTTAATGTTGCAAGGCGATTATTTGTTGCAAAATAAATTTTTCCGTCTTTTCCAAGTTCAATCTGCGTAAACT
>JACFNJ010000329.1 GCA_019454865.1 Bacteroidia bacterium | reverse complement strand
CTATTTAATTGCGTATATCCGGTAAAATTCAACATAAAAGTAATTAACAGAAGCCCAAAAATTGTTTTCATTCTACACCTCATTTTTTAAAATGTTAAATCGTAATAAACTACTAATCATTATATAATATAGTTCCAATTTCTCTTCAGGTTATTTCCTAAGCTAAATTACCTGAGGGGACATTTGGCACTATCGTATCAATATCATCTTCTTTGTTTCGACATAACTGCCGGCTGTTAGGCGGTAGAAATATATTCCCGACGATAAGCCGGTTGCATCTCCAGAGGATCCTGCGGAAAATTGTACCTCGTATGTACCGGGTTGTTTATCTTCATTAATAAGCGTTGCTACTTCTCTGCCGAGCATGTCGTAAACGACCAATTTTATGTTTGACTTTTCACCATTCATGTTTGCCGGTACAGTAAACTTTATAGTCGTTACCGGGTTAAATGGGTTGGGGTAGTTTTGGGATAAATAGAAATTATTCGGAGTTAAATTTGTTTGGTTATCCTCTACGAAAGTTACCCCTCCATTTGTCGTCTTGAGGATTGTGCCACCAACACCAACTGTCCAACCTGTATTTTTATTTATAAAATGGACTGAAGACAAAACATTTGTAGTTCCACTCGTCTGTGCGGTCCAATTTGTTCCCCCGTTGGTTGTATTCAAGATTATTCCAACAGTATACTGAACACCACCAACCACCCAGCCAGTTTTGTTATCAGAAAAATGGACTGAGGACAACCCACTTATAACCCCACTTGATTGTGCTGTCCAGTTTATTCCCCCGTTGGCTGTATTCAAGATTGTGCCACCATCTCCAACTACCCAACCAGTATTAGTATCCGTAAAATAGACTGAGGACAAAAGATTAGTAGTTCCACTTGTTTGTACTGTCCAATCTATTCCTCCGTTAGTTGTTTTCAAAATTGTGCCATTATCTCCAACCACCCAACCAGTATTATTATCTGTAAAATAGACTGCGAATAAAATATTTGTAGTTCCACTTGTTTGTGCTGTCCAGTTTACTCCCCCGCTAGTTGTTCTTAAAATTATGCCAACTGAATCATCATAATCCCCTCCAACCACCCAGCCTGTATTGTTATCTGTAAAATGGACGGCGAACAATGGAGATACGGTTCCACTCATCTGTGGCATCCAGTTTGTTCCCCCGTTGATTGTATTCAAGATTGTTCCATTCCATCCAACCGCCCAGCCTATATTGTCATTTGTAAAATGGACTGAGGACAAAATATTTGTAGTAACACTTGTCTGTGCGGTCCAGTTTGTTCCCCCGTTGATTGTATTCAAGATTGTGCCATACCATCCAACCGCGAATCCTCGGTTATTATCTGTAA
>JACFNJ010000063.1:279-11641 GCA_019454865.1 Bacteroidia bacterium | reverse complement strand
TTACAAACAATGCTATTGCATATTAGTTTTGAGGTATATGATTTTGGCTAATAAGGCAGAACTTACTTTAGATACAGAAAATCTTTACCACGATTGTTTAAAAAAATATTCGGAGTTGGAAAAGATTTATGGATTCATTGATTTGCCCGAACATGTTTCGCAACTGGAGCGCAATAACAGTAAAATATTGCGAGTGTATTATGCAAACGCATTAGACCACAACTTAATTGATATAAATACAGTTAAATATATTGTTGATGGTAAAATAAAGCCAAAGGCAATTGCAGAGCGCGGAATTGAGCAATATATAAAAGCCGAAGACTGGTTAAATACACAGTTAAATTCGCCACTATCAATTAGTATGTTGTATCATTTACAAAAACTATTAATTGTAGATTTATACAACAACAGGGAAGATGTAAATTTATTTTCAGCAAACACTACCCGCTTCCCTGAAAAATTGAACAATACAACTGAATTAGAAATTGATGCTCTGTTTGAGTTTTTAAATAACGATACGGAGGTTCATCCTATTATGCAAAGCTGGATGTTGCATTTTAAGCTATTGCAATTGCATCTTTTTTCAGAGGCAAATGCTAAAATAGCATGCTTGTTGCAAAATTTTTGGTTAACCAAAAAACAGTTTAACTTTATGGGATTGCTAAGCCTTGAACATGAATTATACATTAATAAAACCGAGTATCAAGTATATTTGGGAGAGAATAGAGATGTTGAAAAAATAGCTGCCCCTGAAGAAGAATCCATTTCGTTTGGGATGCAAATATTTGCCAACCAAATTCTACGTCTGAAAACATTACTTCGCACATATTTCCGCAGGCAAGTTGAGTTTGATAAGCTGGGTCCACGCCAAAAAAATATAATGAACTATGTTTTTGAGCATGGATATTTATTGAAAGAGTATGATGACAATGTTTTAAACCAGCGTCAAAAACTAATAATGTATATTATACAGCATCGCGGTTTTATTAGCACCAAAGAATTAGTTTCGGAGTTTGAGTGCAACCGTAAAACCATTCAACGTGATTTTACAACCTTGTTGGAGTTGAATTTAGTAAAAGTAATAGGAAAAGGTGCCGGACTTAAGTATGCTGTAAATGTAACCGAACACAAGCACAAGTATTTAAATAAATACCAAAGTCCGTTAGTGGTCGAAAATACTGAGATGAGCCACGAAGCATAATTATGCTGGGCGTTTAAATTGTTTGAGTAGTTGTTGTTGATTTAAAAGCAATAAAACGTCATTACAAAGATTACTACAATCTTTAAAATATTAAATAACCAAGCTTAGTAAAATGGTCGGATTTGTTTGTAGCAAATAGAGATCAAGCCTCAGCAATGAATATTATAAACAAAATAGGCTACCCAGAATTTGAATAGCCTATTTATTGTTTTGTTATAGTTAGTTATTTATTTGTTAGCATCCATGTGGCATATCAAATCAACTAATTTGTTTGAATATCCCCATTCGTTATCGTACCAGCTTACTACTTTTACAAAGTTGTCAGTTAATGAAATTCCTGCCTTTGCATCAAATATTGAAGTACGTGAATCACCCAAGAAATCATTTGAAACCACTTCATCTTCGGTATATCCTAAAATGCCTTTTAGTTCACCTTCGCTTGCTTTTTTCATAGCAGCTTTTATGTCTTCATACGAAGCACCTTTGTTTAGACGGCAAGTTAAATCAACTACGGATACATTTGCAGTAGGAATACGGAAACTCATACCTGTAAGTTTTCCTTTTAGTTCAGGAATAACTAACCCTACAGCTTTAGCAGCACCGGTAGATGAAGGAATGATGTTTTGGTATGCACCGCGTCCGCCTCTCCAGTCTTTTACAGATGGTCCGTCAACGGTTTTTTGAGTTGCAGTTACGGCATGTACTGTTGTCATTAATCCTTCAGTAATTCCAAAATTATCATTTAATACTTTAGCCACAGGCGCTAAGCAATTGGTAGTGCATGATGCATTGGATACAATAGTCATGTCTTTTGTAAACTTATTGTGATTAACACCCATAACAAAAGTAGGTGTATCGTCTTTAGCAGGAGCACTCATTATTACATACTTTGCACCAGCTTTAATGTGTGCAGAAGCTTTTTCTTTTTCAAGGAACAATCCGGTTGATTCCACAACGTATTCAGCACCTATTTCATTCCACTTTAAGTTAGCAGGATCTTTTTCGGCTGTAACGCGAATTTTTTTACCATTAACCACCAACATTCCACCATCTACTGAAACTTCGCCATTAAAACGACCATGTGTAGAATCGTATTTTAACATATATGCCATGTAGTCCACATCAATTAAATCGTTAATGCCTACAACTTCTACTTTAGGGTTATTGATGGCAGCCCTGAAAACCAAACGGCCAATACGGCCAAAACCATTGATTCCTATTTTCATAGTTTTTTTTTTAAAGAATTAATATTTTTAAAACTTAGGCAAAGGTATCCTTTGAAAAATTTTTTGCAAATTATTTTGTTGTAATAAAATTATATCTACATTTGCACTCCCTAAAACCTCAATGGTCCGTTGGTCAATCGGTTAAGACGCTTCCCTTTCACGGAAGAATGAGGGGTTCGATTCCCCTACGGACTACAAATAGTTGAATTACTTATAAATAAAGCGCATAAAAATGCGCTTTATTTGTTTTTAGCCTTATTTGCCAAATTCTGTTTTCCCGCTATCCTCTTCTTCTTTCATTTTTAATATTTGATCCAGCGCATCGGGTACCACATCACTACAAATAGTAATAAATGAATCTTTAGGAGCATTTCTAATAGCAAAATCAATTGCATCCATTTCGCGTTTAAAAGTTGTAATCTTTTTATTTCCGTCAATTTCTTTTATTCCTTTTGTAATCAATCCAATGATTTCTTCCTCTGTTCTTCCGCGTAAGTTTTTATCTTGACGGATAATAATTTCATCAAACATTTTGGCTGCTTGCCTGCCTAAGCTAATTGTATCTTCGTCTCTTCTGTCGCCAACTCCGGCAATAATTCCAATATGTTTTGCTGATATTTTACTCAGCATTTCGCCTATTGCTTCAAATCCTGCGGTATTGTGCGCATAGTCCACCATTACTTCAAAGTTTTTAAAACGGAAAATGTTCATCCTTCCGGGTGTTTGTGCAGGACCAGGAATAAATGTGTGTAATGCTACCCGCATGTCTTCTACTTTAAATTGTTGAACAAATCCTGCAAGCAAAGTTGGCAGTACATTGGCAATATTATACGTAGCTTTACCGCCAAACGTTAACGGTATATTGATAACTTTTTCAACACGAATTTTCCATGTTCCTTTGCATATAGTTACATATCCGTTTTCATATACAGCGGCAAGTCCACCTTTGGCTGTGTGTTCCTTAATTACCGGGTTGTTTTCGTCCAAGCTGAAATAGGCAATTTTACATTTTAAGGATTTTGCCATATTTAATGTGTGTACATTATCGGCATTTAAAATACAATACCCCTCGGGCATTACACTTTCTGCTACTACGGATTTAACTCGAGCCAATTGCTCTATGGTGTCAATGTCTTGTAATCCCAGATGGTCTTCGGCAATATTGGTTACAATAGCTATATCGCACCGATGAAAACCAAGACCAGCTCGCAAAATTCCTCCTCTTGCAGTTTCTAATACAGCATAATTTACAGTAGGGTCTTTTAAAACAAATTCAGCACTTACCGGCCCGGTACAATCTCCGCGCATCATTAATTGGTTTTGTATATAAACACCATCGGTAGTTGTATAGCCAACTTTGTAGCCCATAGTTTTTACAAGGTGAGCCATAAGACGTGTTGTTGTGGTTTTTCCATTGGTACCGGTTACGGCTACAATTGGAATACGGGCTGAGCTTCCGGGTGGATACAACATATCAATTACCGGTTCTGCTGCATTTCTTGGAATTCCCACGGTTGGGTCAATGTGCATACGAAAACCCGGGGCTGCATTTACTTCTAATATTGCTCCTCCGGTTTGTGTTAATGGCTCGGTTAGATTTTCTGCCATTATATCAATACCACAAATATCCAAACCAATAATACGGGCAATACGTTCACACATAAAAATATTATCCGGATGCACTAAATCGGTTACGTCTGTAGCGGTTCCGCCCGTACTTAAATTGGCTGTAGGTTTTAAAAACAATTCTTTGTCTTTTGGCAAAACACTGTCTAATGTCAGTTCGTTTTTTGTTAAAATATCTTCAGTAAATGCATCTATTTTTATTTGTGTTAATGATTTTTCATGACCATATCCTCTTCGTGGGTCTTCGTTAGTTTTATCAATTAACTCTTGTATGGTGTGTTTGCCGTCACCAATAATTGCAGCAGGTTTACGTATTGCTGCTGCTACAAATTTGTAGTTAATTACCAACACTCGATGGTCTTGTCCGGTAATAAACTTTTCTACAATAACTCCTCTTGAATATTTTTTTGCAGCCCCCAATCCGCGTACAGCCTCCTCCCAGTTTGTAATATTTGTAGTAGCTCCTTTTCCATGATTTCCATCTACGGGTTTGGTAACAATTGGAAAATTTATTCGATCAACAGCATCTTTTAATCCTTCTTCCGAGTAAACTATTCTGCCTCGTGGCACGGGTATTTCTGCCGCTTCTAAAAGGTTTTTTGTTTCTTCTTTATCACAGGCAATATCCACGGCAATACTTCCTGTTGTACTTGCAATTGTTGCTCTAATTCGTTTTTGATTTATACCATATCCCAATTGTACCAACGAGTGTCTATTTAGCCGAATAAACGGAATTCCTCTTGCCATTGCCTCATCTACAATACAGCCGGTACTTGGTCCTAATCGTTCTTCTTCACGGATTTCACGCAAGTTTTGAATATCTTCGGATAGATCATAAGGTGTATTGTTTATTAATGCTTCGGCAATTCTAACAGAGGCTTTTGCTGTGTAAACTCCAGCCTTTTCTTCCATGTAGCTGAATACTACATTATAAATTCCATGTTTTCCTGTACTTCTTGTTCTGCCAAAACCGCACTCCATGCCTGCCAAGGTTTGAAGTTCCAAGGCAATATGCTCTATTACATGTCCCATCCAGGTGCCTTCTTCTACGCGTGAAAAAAAGCCACCGGGAGAACCAACCGAACAACGATGCGAGTACATACTAGGGAACATTTTTTCTAATCTTTCTTTAAATCCGTTTATGGTATTGGTTGGATGATTCTCCATTTCTTCCAAATCCAAACGCATTTGAATTAGTTTATGTCTGCGTACACTCCAATAGTTTGGTCCACGCATAATTTTGATGTCGAGTATTTTCATGTTTTGGGAGTTTTAGTTTAGATGTACGAAATGCAGTTTACAAATTTTTTTTGAAAAACACATTCTTTCTCCATAAACTTTTTAAAACAAATTGCCTTAAAAAGAGTTTATTAATTCAATTGTAACCTTGCTGGGTTGCTTCCCAAATGGTAAAAGAGATAACAAAAAACGAGTTATATTTCTTTTCTTAATCGTGCTACCGGAATATTCAGTTGCTCCCTGTATTTTGCTACGGTTCGTCTTGCAATGTTGTAACCTTTTTCTTTTAATATTTCCATCATTTTTTCATCGGGCAAAGGGTTGCGCTTGTCTTCGGCATCAATGGCATCTTTCAAAATCTTTTTAATTTCTCGTGTACTTACTTCTTCGCCATCTTCATTTTTTATGCCTTCACTAAAAAAGAATTTTAGTGGAATTATTCCAAATTCGGTTTGTACAAATTTATTATTAGCAATACGGCTAATGGTAGATATATCCATATTTACTCGCTCGGCAATGTCTTTTAATATCATGGGTTTTAGTTTTGTTTCATCACCGTCTATAAAATACTCGTATTGGTACTCCAATATTGCATTCATGGTTATTAAAAGCGTGTGTTGGCGTTGTCTTATACTATCAATAAACCAGCGAGCGGTATCTAGTTTTTGTTTTATAAATTGTGCTGTTTGTTTTAATTCTTTGGACGGCTTGGGGTTTGCATCATAACCTTTCAGCGTTTCCAAATAGGTTTTGTTTATGCGCAAATCCGGTGCATTGCGGGCGGTAAGTTGTACTTCTAATTTTCCGTCATTATCTACCAAAACAAAATCCGGATTAATGTATTGCGATTTTCCGGATACGGAACTCTCGCCCGGTTTCGGATTTAGGCGTACAATAACAGCAATTGCTTCTTTTAACTCTTCGTCTGAAATTTTATAAAGTCGTTTTAGTTTTTCATAATGCTTATTTGAAAACTCATCAAAATTATTTTTCAAAAGTTTTTCGGCTAAAACAACTGCAGTATTGTTGTGGTCTTTACGCTTTAGTTGCAGCAAAAGACACTCTTGTAAATTAGTGGCAGCTATACCTGCGGGGTCTAATGATTGAATTTTATGCAAACAATGTTGCATTTCTTCTAATGTTGCTTCAATATTTTGCGAAAAAGCAAGGTCATTTATAATTGCATTTAAATCCCTGCGTAAATATCCATCGTCTTCAATGGTTCCGATAATTTGTGTGCCAATAATTTCTTCGCGTTGGTTTGCAGCAATTGCAACAAATTGAGTTATTAAATTTTCATAAAAACTATTTGTGTCTGCAAATGGAATTTCTTTTCGCTGTTCTTCTTGCCCTTCGTCACTCAAATGGAAACCTTCGGCATCGTATTCGTCATTCACATATTCTTTCACATCAAATGTGTCGTTTTCTAAGTAGTCATCCACCGAAATATCCTCTTGCGCCTCGGTACCTTCAGCTATTTCAATTTCATTGACAGTATCTTCTTTTGGTGCAGCATCTTCATCATCACCCCTAAGCAAACCGGAGTTTTCAATCAACTCGTTTTCTATTCGTTGTTGTAAATCAACCACATTAAGCTGCAACAAATGAATAAATTGTATTTGTTGTGGAGACAATTTTTGCAGTTGTTTTTGTTGTAATCCTTGTTTTAGCATATTTGGGTTATAATAAAAATTGTACCAATGTTTGCGAAATCAAATAATGAGTACTGCTAAATATTATTATTTTCGCAACTTTATTTGGCGGATAACAAAATTAAGAAATGTATATTAAAGAACTAAAAAACTTTGAAAACAAAGAAGTAACCTTAAAGGGATGGGTTGCTAATAGCCGCGATAGCAAGGGCTTAGTGTTTATCGTATTGCGTGACGGAACAGGAGTTTGTCAATGTGTAGTAGATGCAACAAAAGTTACCGAAACCGAGTTTGCAGATGCAAAACGTGCAGCATTAGAAACATCAATTAATATAACCGGAACTGTAATTAAGGACGAAAAACAAATAGGCGGTTACGAAATACAAGTTAATAAGTTATCACTAATACAAGTTAGTGTAAATTATCCTATAGCAAAAAAGGAGCACGGTGTAGAGTTTTTGATGGACAATAGGCACCTTTGGCTTAGAAGCCAGCGCCAGTGGGCTATTATGCGTATTCGCAACACGATTATTTTTGCTATTCACAAATTTTTTCAAGGCGAAGGTTTTGTTCAGATGGATGCACCGTTATTTACTGGTAATGCAGTTGAAGGAACTTCTACGTTGTTTGAAACGGATTTTTATGGTGAACCGGCTTATTTGTCCCAATCTGGGCAGTTGTATGGCGAAGCTATGGCAATGGCACATAATAAAATTTATACGTTTGGACCAACTTTTCGTGCCGAAAAAAGTAAAACCCGCAGACATCTTTCCGAGTTTTGGATGATTGAGCCGGAAATGGCATTTCATGATAATTTTGATAACATGGATTTGATTGAAAGATTTTTGCGTGCCGTAGTTACCGAAGTTTTAAACAACAACAGAAATGAACTTAAGTTAATAGACAGAGATGTTACTATATTAGAAAATATTCTAAAACCTTTTCCGAGGCT
This sequence comes from Bacteroidia bacterium, assembly GCA_019454865.1. GTDB lineage: Bacteria > Bacteroidota > Bacteroidia > UKL13-3 > UKL13-3 > UBA6183. Next base: position 3,745 of record JACFNJ010000063.1, on the reverse strand, counting down.
TACTTACGATGAAGCCGTGGATATTATTAAAGGCAAGGTGGATGTAAACGGGGTAAATGCAATTACTAATTTAGAAAACGAATTGGAATCATTGCTTGGTAAGAAAAAAGAGATATTAGACGAAATTAAATCCAGAGAAGAAAAGATTAAAACACCCGGAATGAAAAAAGGGGAAATAGGATTTAATCAGGCAAAAATTGATAAATTAAAACAAGAACTTGCCGATATTGAAGAACAAGAGCGTAACATACCAAACTGGCTAAACAGTGCTAAAAATTTTGAATACGGAAATGATTTTGGAGGAAGTGACGAAACGGTATTAACCCGCTTATTTGATGTTCCGATTATGGTTTATAATTGGCCACACGAAGTAAAAGCATTTTACTTAAAACGCGACCCGGAAAACCCAAGATTTGCAAGAGGCGTAGATACTTTGGCTCCCGAAGGATATGGTGAAATTGTAGGTGGTGGAGAAAGAGAAACAGACTTAAATTTATTAATTGAAAAAATAAACGAACACCAGTTACCAATGGAAGCGTTTGAATGGTACTTGGATTTACGCAGATACGGCTCGGTACCACATGCCGGGTTTGGCTTAGGATTAGAGCGACTTGTAACATGGATTTGTAAATTACCGCACGTACGCGAAAGTATTCCTTTTCCTCGTATGTATGGTCGTTTAAAACCTTAATGAATATAGTTAAACGTATTATTTTTTTCGGATGTTGGTTGCTTTGTGCCAAGATAAGTTTTGCACTTACCAAAACGGATGACACTACTTTTGTTCAAAAAATTGATAAAGATTATTCGCTTCAACTTTACTCCTGGTCAACCAATGTTGATTTATTGGTATTGCCGGATAAAACAGAAAAAGACTTTGGCGTTCGGCTTCAGCCCAATGAAAAAACACAAGCGGGTTTAGCTGTTGGGTTTAAATATTTCACTTTAGCATTTGGTGTTCAAATTCCGGGCACCGAAAAAAATGAAATAGATTATGGCAAAACAAAGTTTTATGATTTCTCATTTGGTTACTTTAAAAGAAAATTCGGAGGAGAAATATATTATCGGTATTTTCAGGGAATGTATAGCGAGCAAAACGATTTTTCAACCGGACACATACGGCAGGATATGTTTTTATCCAATGGCGGACTAAATTTTTACTATGCCCAAAACCATAAAGAATACTCCATGCGTGCGGCCATTTCACAGCAAGAGTTACAGCGCAAATCAGCAGGTTCGTTTGTGTTATTGGCAAACACACAGTTTCGTAACTTTTTGGCCGACTCAAGTATAATTGCACCAATTATAGACAAGGAAGAAAATTATGGCGAACTCCAAGGACTTAAAGAAATAAGTTTTATTACTGCAAGTCTAAGACCCGGATATGCACACAACTTTGTATTAGATAATGGAAGATGGTTTATTACACCTGCAGCGTTTATGGGAATTGGCTCAGGATGGTACACTTCATTGGCCAAAAATGGTTACAAGCAGGGTATTCCAATTGATTTAACTTTTCATGCAAAAACCTTTGCCGGATATAATCATTCCAATTGGTTCTTGTCCGTATTTTATACGTATGATGGCACCGTAGATACTTTTAAAAAAAGTTCTATGGTTTTAAACACACATACTATTGGTGTAAATTTGGGCTATCGTCTTCAAAGCATCGGAATTAAATGGCTATAGCAAAATACATTGTTACTTTTTGTTTGCTATGTGTAAGTAGTATGACTTATGGTCAGCAGAAAAATTTTGTATTACGCACTATAGATTGGGGGTACAAAATAGTTCAAGGAGATTCAGCCAAACCTCACAAAAAATATTTCTTTCCCGTTCCAATTGTTTCATATAAGCCTGAAACACGTTGGCAATTGGGACTTTCGCTTTCTCATTTTTTTAGAGCAAACTATTCTGATTCGCTCACTCGCCCTTCTGTTGTAAGAGTAAATACTTCTTATTCTCAAAACAAACAATTTAGCGTTAGGCCAATGTTTGAAATATTTACTAACGGTAATAAATACAGCATAAGAGGGTTAATTCAATACTCTAACTCTGTTGAAAATTATTGGGGAATTGGTGCAACTACTCCTAAAGAAAATATAGAAGTTACACAATTTGATTTTTATAAAGCTAATATAAAAGCAACACGTAAACTTCATTCCAATCTATACGTGGGTGTTCAAGCTTATTATGAACAAGCAAATAAATTTCAATACCAAACAAACAGTAAATTACAAAACTCAACGGTAATTGGAAACACCGGATATACAGTAGTTGGCACAGGCTTGATTACTACACTCGATTCGCGCAATCATATTTATTTTCCAACAAGCGGGTATTTTATTGATTTGTCATATTTGGTTTTTGCCAAAGAATTAGGAAGCACTACAAGCTTTAATGCCTTTAACTTAGATGCCCGATATTATTTGGCAGTAGGAAAAAACGATGCTTTGGCCTTACAAGCTTTTGCCTGCTTAAATCAAGGAAACACACCCTATCGTATGCTTGGAACACTGGGAAATGAAAGTTATTTTAGAGGTTATTATCAAGGCAGATACAGAGACCAACATGCAATTACAACACAAGTTGAGTACCGAAAACAAATTTGGGGCCCATTGGGTGCTGTAGTATTTGCAGGTGTTGGAAATGTTTCAAAATCTTTAGATCAAATAAGCCAAAACATTAAACCCTTGTATGGTATGGGTGCACGCATTAAAGCAATACCTCGGGAAAAAATAAATATACGTTTGGATGTTGCGTTTGATAATCGTTACAAACCGGCATTTTATATTACACTGAACGAAGCTTTTTAAAGCGTAAAAACATTAATTTTTTGATTGTGAAAATTACATTTCTTTTTTGCACCTTTGCGCACTTAAAAAATTAAGGCACTGAATACTATATTAGAAATAAAACCACTGTTGGAGTCAAGCAATGCTCCCAAAGTAGTAATAACAACCCACCACAAGCCCGATGCCGATGCTTTGGGTTCATCGTTGGGGCTTTATAATTATTTCCTTTTAAAAGGTATTCAATCGGTGGTTATATCGCCTACCGATTATGGTAATTTTTTAAAATGGATGCCAAACGAAAACACGGTAATCAATTTTGAAGAACAAACACAAAAGGCAACGGATTTGGTTGCAAATGCCGATATAATTTTTTGCTTAGATTTTAATGCATTAAAACGCATTAATCAAATGGGTGAATTGGTAGCAGCAAGTAGTGCAAAGAAAGTAATGATTGACCACCACTTGGAACCGGAACCCTTTGCAGATTACGTTTTGCACAATACACAAAAAAGCAGCACTTGTGAACTAATCTATGAAATGATTGTAATGCTTGGTGATGAGCAATTGATTAATAAAGAAATTGCAAGTTGCTTATATGCCGGAATAATGACAGACACAGCATCATTTAAGCACCCGAGTACCTACCCAAGTACACACCAAGCTGCAGCTGT
>JACFNJ010000063.1:0-269 GCA_019454865.1 Bacteroidia bacterium | reverse complement strand
TTTTTATTGAAACAGGTGCGGAGTCAAACCTGATTTTTGAAAACGTTTATGATGGTTTTTCTGCTGATAGGGTTCGTTTTATCGGATATTGTTTGAATGAAAAATTACAAATACTCTCAGAATATAACACCGCACTTATTTGTGTAACTGCTGATGAACTGAAACGATTTAATATCATTACCGGAGACACGGAAGGATTGGTCAATTATGGATTAACCATTAAGGGAATTGTTTTTTCGGTATTGATTATTGATAGAACTGTTGCTTGT
>JACFNJ010000328.1 GCA_019454865.1 Bacteroidia bacterium | reverse complement strand
GCTACAACAAACCGGCTGCAATTCCTGAAAATTATATGCCCCCTTGGTACACGCATGATGTAGCGATTGGGAAAAAATTTATCAGGAAAAAAATGAACTCAAAATTACAATTAGAGATAATGAATTTGGCCAATCAATATTATGATGTAATTCTTAACTATCCCATGCCGGGCCGCAGTTTCAGACTATCTTATTCAATTCAATTTTAAATATATCTAAATCAATTTTAAAAAAATGACGACATCCAAAAATCTAAGAAATCCGAAATTAATTATAGTAGCTATCGCAATGCTGGGGCTATTTCAATCTTGTAAAAAAGATGGGCCCGATGTAGATCCTACTCCGCCGCCTACCGATAAAATTCAAGGAATGTATATTTTATCCGAAGGAAATTGGGGCTCATCTAATGCTTCATTGAGCTATTATGATTTTCAAACAGAAATTTTTACCAACAATGTTTTCAAAACAGCCAATCCGCAAATCGTAATGGGTTTGGGTGATGTAGGAAATGATATTGGAATTTATGGTTCTAAAATGTATCTCGCTATCAATAATTCTAATAAGGTAGAAGTAGTTGATGCAAAAACGGTGAAGTCGCTGAAAACCATAACCGTCAACCAATGCCGCTTTATTGCTTTTTATAAAAACAATGTTTACATTACTTCCAATGATGGTTATGTAGCCGTGGTAGATACCGCAACTCTTTCGTTAGTTACCAAAATCAATGTGGGTAATAATCCTGAGCAATTAGCCGTGGTAGGAGATAAATTATACGTGGCTAATTCCGGCGCTTACAGTGCGCCTAATTATGAAAAAACTTTGTCAGTTATTGATTTAAACACGAACCAAGAAATTAATAGAATTGATGTAGCCATTAATCTTAGAAATGTAGCAGCAGATAGTGGCGGAGATTTATATGTTACTTCATTAGGAGATTATGGAGCTATTCCCAATCGAATGTATGTAATAGACACCAAAACCGGTTTGATAAAAAAGAAATTTGACATTGGAGCAACCAATATTTGGATCAACGGAAATTTTGCGTATTTGTATTATTATGATTGGAATACTTATTCAAGTACCTATGTGAGTATCAATACACTTACGGATGAAATTGCATCTAACAATTACTTGGGATCCGGATCTGCAGCCATTTTGGCGCCGTACGGTATTGGTATCAATAATTTAAATGGAGATATTTTTATCGCAGATGCTAAAGATTATTTATCACCCGGAACAGTTTCTTGTTTTAGTAATAAAGGAGAATTAAAATGGTCAAAAACGGCAGGTGCTATTCCAAGTCGGTTTGCATTTTTGCATAGCAAATAAAATGTCAACATACAATAAAAAGAGTTTGAATTAAG
>JACFNJ010000327.1 GCA_019454865.1 Bacteroidia bacterium | reverse complement strand
CAACTGGCAACTCTGCAAAAAGAATTAGAGCTATTAAAAGCGAAAAATTAACAACAAAACCTTACTCAATTAAACAAAAATTAGTAGTATCGTATTAACAAATTTAACCCGTAAAACCATGAATACTACTAAAACCCTTGATTTTGTAGAGAGACTAAAACAGCTCTTAACCCGAAAGGAGGTGCTGATGCATAAATAAGCATACCCTTCCTTTACGATACAACTTTTGATAAAAATTGTTCGTCTTTTAAACTAAAAAATCACTACATGCATAAATCCTTTTTGTTTTTTGTGTTTATTTTTTGTTGCCTTGCTGCACAAGCTCAGCACCCCGAAGCCAAGCGTGCCAATATTTGGTATTTTGGCAATGGAGCCGGCTGATAATTTCGCAGCGGTAGCCCGGTTGCTGTTACTAATTGGGCTTTACATACTTATGAAGGATGTGCAACCATGAGCGATACAGCAGGAAATTTATTGTTTTATACCGATGGTGATACAATATGGGATAAAAACCACCAACCTATGCCTAATGGCATTGGATTGATGGGCTGCCCTTTGTATGGTAGTTCTGCACAAGCCGCTCTCATTGTACCACAACCTGGTCATGATAGTTTGTATTACATATTTACTACCGATTGTTGGGAAAATTTTGGAGCCTTTGGATTGCGTTATAGTATTATAAACATGAAACTTAATGGTGGGCTAGGCGACATTACTTCCATGAAAAATATTTTGCTACACACTCCTATAACAGAAGGACTAACCGCAACTTATAATTGCGATGAAACAGGAGTATGGATTATGAGCCATGAGTATAATTCTAATAATTATATGTGTTATTTTTTAGATACAAATGGAATTAATTTAATACCTGTTATATCTTCAATTGGTAGTGTTTATAACGACTATTTCTGTTATATGAGATTCTCTCCAAATGGTAAGTTTTTAGCATCTTCATTTTCTTCATCTTCTGTGAGTGGTGAATTATTTAAGTTTGATCTTGTGAATGGATTATTATATGATATTATTTCTATTCCACTATTTTCCGGAGATTATGGAACATGTTTTTCTCCTGATAATTCTAAACTTTTTTTTACACTTGGTGGTGCAGATGTATACCAATTTGATATTTCTGCATATAATCAATTTGATATAGTAAATTCAAAAAATCAGATTGATACGACTGATAATTTTATACTGGGTGCTATTTCTAATGGCATTGATAATAAGATGTATGTCGCAGTGGTTGATGAACAAAAAATAGGTGTAATTCAATCACCTAATGTATATGGTAGTGGGAGTAACATGAATTTACAGGGAGTAATGCTGAGTAATAAAAAATCTAGTTTAGGGTTACCCGATTTTATTCAA
>JACFNJ010000326.1 GCA_019454865.1 Bacteroidia bacterium | reverse complement strand
ATTTGCGATTGGCGAAAATTGATCATAAAAATCGCTCAACTGAACTGATTAATGAACTAACTTTGGATGATGTAAAAGATTTTAAAATTGATTACTCAAGTGTACAAAGTAAACGAACTATAGGGTTTAATCCTGGAAAATAAACCAATTGAATAGAACTAATTCAATTTTTCTTTAGGCGTAGGATTTTGAAATAAAGAATTCAAATCCTGAATTAGTTTTTCTTTTATCAATGGTTTTTGTAATACAATATCAAATGCTGAAGCTACTTCCGGATTTTCAGCATAAGTTAAAGTATGTGCAGTTATGGCTATTACTGGTATTTTACTATAATCACCATTATTTTTAATAAATGAACCCAACCAAATTCCATTAAACTCACCGGGTAAATTAATATCAGTAATTATTAAATCGTATTTATTTTGCTTTAAATTTTCTAAAGCATGATTTACGGAATTAACAACATCACAAGTAAATTCCGGCTCAAGCAATACCGACATCAACATTCGATTTATCGGGTCATCATCTATCGCTAATATTCTTTTCAATCAGTTTTAATTTGCACAAATATAGGGATTTACTTCACATTAAATCCAAATTGTTTTTAGATTACAAAATTCATACATGCCATTTTCCCCTAACTCTCTACCAAAACCGGATTTCTTAGTACCACCAAAAGGATAACCAAGTTGAGATTTAACAATATCGTTAATAAAAACCTGCCCACATTCAATCTTACTTGCAACTAATGATGCAGCATTTACATCAGTACTCCAAATGCTTGCCCCTAAACCAAATTCAGTATCATTTGCAATAGTTATAGCTTCTTCAATTGATTGATAGGAATAAACTGAAACTACAGGCCCAAATAACTCTTCACGATATGCTACACAATCTTTTGGAATATCAACCAATAAAGTAGGTGGATAAAAATATCCTTTAAAAGGCATTTTAGTTTGTTGATAGTAAATTTTTGCTCCTGATTTTACTGAATCGTTAACTTGATTGGTTAGCTTTTGCAATAAATCAATTCGTGCTAAGGGTCCAACTGTTGTATTGTCTTCAATTGGATTACCACATTCCAATTTATTCATCCTTATTTTTAAACCAGCTAAAAATGTTTCAATTATTTTTTTATCAACAATAAAACGTTTAGCTGCAATACAACTTTGCCCATTGTTTTGAAATCTTGCAACAATTGCTTTATCTAAAGTGTACTCAAAATCAGCATCAGCCATAACAATAAAAGGATCACTACCGCCAAGTTCTAACACACTTTTTTTAATGTGTTTTGCTGCCTGTGATGCTACACTACTTCCTGCTTTTTCACTTCCTGTTAACGTTGCAGCATGTATTCTATCATCAGCAAGTAAAG
>JACFNJ010000062.1 GCA_019454865.1 Bacteroidia bacterium | reverse complement strand
GTGTAGAAGCATAATTAAGAAACTTAGTTTAAAATCGTATGAAGCAGAGTACAAAACTGCAATAATATGGTTGCCTGAATATCTTCGTCAGGAAGGCAATATTTTGTTAAAATTATTGGAAGAGCCACCACCAAAAACATTAATAATTTTGGTAGCAAAAGATATAGATAAAGTTATAGCCACAATTTTATCACGAACACAAATATTACGAATTCCAAACCTACGTGACGATGAAATAAGTTCGTACTTAATAGAAAAGTTGGAAGTTGAGGCAGGTGTTGCATCGTCAGTAGCACGAATTTCGGAAGGCAGTATTATTAGAGCTCAAGCAATTGTAAATTCAGGGGATGCGGATTATTTTGAACTGTTTACATCATGGATGCGTTTGTGTTATAATACGCGAAGTGAATTGTATAAAATTAATGCATGGGTTGATAACGCATCCGGTATGGGAAGAGAGTTTTTAAAGAGTTTTTTGGGCTACAGTTTGTATATGTTTAGAGCATCTTTTATACATACTTATGGAGCTAATGAGTTAATTAGTTTGAGTGAAAATGAAAAAACATTCATCATTAATTTTAGTAAAGTAATAACGAAAGAAAACATAGTGCCCATAGTTAATGTTGTAAATAAAAATGCAGCATATATTGAGCGTAATGCAGATTTGAAAATCACATTTTTAAATCTTTCTTTGTATATTGGCAGGCTGTTGAACAGAAATTACAGTGCCTAAAATTAGGTACATTTTTAAAAGATTAGTAAATTATTAAATAGAAAATAAAATGGGATGTGGATCAGGTGGATGCAATGCCGGTGGTTGTGCAAGTGGGGGATGTAGTACCGGTGGTTGCAATAAATTAAATACTTTTGATTGGTTGTCAGACATGGTTCTGCCACCACACATGAAGCCCTTTGACGTAATTGAAGTACGCTTTAAAGGAACAAGAAAGGAATTTTATCGTAACGATAAAAACTTAGATATAACCAATAATGAATTGATTGTAGTAGAAGGCGAGAATGGTTACGATATTGGTAAAGTAGCATTAAAAGGCGAGTTGGTAAAACTGCAATTAAAGAAAGCAGGGATTACTGATTACGAAAACCATGCTTTCCCTAAAATATTACGAAGAGCCAATGAGGCTGACGAAGCTAAGTACAAAGAAAATTTGGAATTAGAAATTCCTACAATGTACAAAGCCAGAAGTATAGCAATGGAGCTTGGGCTACAAATGAAGCTTAGTGATGTGGAATATAGAGGCGATAGAAAAAAAGCAACATTTTATTACACCGCTGAAGAGCGTGTTGATTTCAGAGAACTAATAAAACGTTTGGCAGACTCATTCAAAGTGCGAATTGAAATGCGCCAAATTGGATATAGACAAGAAGCAGGTAGATTGGGAGGAATAGGATCATGTGGGCGTGAACTTTGTTGCAGTATGTGGCTTACTGATTTTAAGGTAGTGCATACAAGTGCTGCCAGATATCAAAATCTTTCCATGAATCCATTAAAACTTTCAGGGCAATGTGGTAAGCTCAAGTGTTGCTTAAATTTTGAGTTAGATGCTTATTTGGAAGCATGGAAAGAGTTTCCGGAAACGGACAATCTTACTTTGGAGTTTGAGTCAGGAGCATATCGTTTAGTGAAAACAGATATTTTGAAAAGAATGATGTGGTTTGCTCCAATGCAAGAGTTTGGCGGAGAATGGCAAGGGTTTAAAGTAAATGAAGTAAAACATATAATTCATCAAAACAAGGATGGTGTAAAACCTGAATTGCAAGTGAAGAAAAAAGAGGTAGTAAAAGTTGAGTTGGATTTTAAAAATGATATGGGATTAGATAGCATATCAAGATTGGATGAAAGAAAATCAAACAAGCAGAATAAAAATAAAAAACAAGCCAAACAAAATAGAGGAGGAGCAACAAAAAACACAAGTACTAATAACAGCAAAGAGCAAAATAAGCCGAATGAAAAGCCTAACGGAAAACCAAATGAAAAGCCTAACGGGAACAAACCTGTACATAACAGACCGAATTCGAATAAGAACAAGAATACACCACCAAGTAATAATGTGTCCTAACTATATATGAAAAAGTTTTTTTCGTTTGTTTGTTCACTATATATCATTTCAACGCTAGTATCGTGTGATACCGATAGAGTAATTGATGAAAATAAAACGATAGAGAATAGTAGTTGGTACTACAAATCGCTAATTCCATTTGATGTTCAGATTACCGATACCACAATACCCTACAATGTATATGTAAACTTACGTGTTGCTGCTGATTATAAGTACAGCAATATGTTTATGTGGGTACATACATCAAATCCGGATAGAAAAACCGATAAACGGAGAATTGAAATCAGGTTAGCAGATGAAAGTGGAAAATGGTTAGGTAATGGACTGGGTGATATTTATGATTACCAGTTTCCTGCTTTCAAAAAGATAAAATTCAATCAACAAGGATTCTACCGCTTTGAGTTGGAGCAGAATATGCGTGATGATACTTTGATGTATGTTAAATCAGTAGGTGTGCGTGTTGAGAAAGCTATTGAATAATAAAGTACTTATTTTTTCATTTCTGATTTCTTACTTATAAGCCATAATCCAATAAAGGTTAATATTCCATTAATAATTAATAGCTCAATTCCAATTTTAAATCCACCAAAAATGGACTCTGAAAATTGTTTTAAAATCTCAGCAAAAGCACCGTTTAATTGAAGCTTAGCAATAAACCATTCAGCATTATTAATAAGATCAAGTAGTATTACCAAAATTGGTGCAAGAGTACAAATTACAATACTCATATTATCTTTTATCGTTCGATTAGTCAGTATGCCAAATGCGAATAAACCCAATAGTGGACCGTATGTGTATCCCGCCACTTTAAGTATTACATCAATTATGGATTTGTCATCAATCCATTTAAATACCATTACACATAAAAAGAAAATTAGAGTAAAAGTTAAATGCACGGTTAATCGCATTTTGCGTTTTGTATTTTCATCTTTATTGCTCTGTTTATTTATATTTAATATATCAATACAAAATGAAGAAGTAAGTGCAGTTAATGCTCCATCAGCACTAGGAAATAAAGCGGATATTAAACCGATAATAAAAACAATAGCAATGCCTGCTGACAAATAATTACCCAACGCAATAGCAGGGAATATATCATCGCCCTTTATGTTTAATCCGTTTGCAGATGCGTATAAGTAAAGTAATCCGCCCATGAACAAGAAAAGAAGATTTACAAAAAGTAAAATTGTACTTAAAGTCATTACATTTTTTTGTGAATCGCCTAATGATTTTACGCTAATATTTTTTTGCATCATTTCTTGGTCTAATCCTGTCATAGCAATGGTTATAAATGCACCACCTAAAATTTGTTTTACAAAAAACGCAGGAGAATTACTATCGTAGTTAAATAATTTTAGCATGTTTTGTTCTTTTAATGCAGTAAAAGTTTCACTTACATTTAACTCGAGTTTACTCATTATGGCAACTATACAAGCTAATAATCCAACCAACATAAATGTAGTTTGCAATGTATCGGTGTAAACTATTGTTTTTACACCACCTTCAAAAGTATAGAGTAGTATTAATATAAGAATTATAAGTGTAGTAGTCCAAAAAGGTACTCCCATTGCATCTAATACAAATAATTGTAAAATATTTACAACTAAATACAACCGAGCTGTTGCACCTAAAGTGCGTGATAAGATAAAATAGGATGCACCTGTTTTGTAACTAATTACTCCAAATCTTTGTTCCAAATAATTGTAAATGGAGGTTAGGTTCATTCGATAGTATAATGGCAACAATACATAAGCCACTACTATGTAACCGATAAAATATCCTATAACTACTTGGAAATACTGAAAACCGGAACTGCCAACTGTACCGGGAACACTAACAAAGGTTACACCGCTTAGCGAAGTACCTATCATGCCAAAAGCAACTAGCATCCAGTTGCTGCTTCTGTTACCTATAAAAAAGGATTCGTTGTTGCTTCCTTTGGATGTAAAGTAAGCTACTATTAATAATAGTAAAAAGTAGGCTAATATAAAACTGAATAAAATAATTGGCGACATGTAAACAAAAGTATATGCACGTAATCTTATCCCGTTATTAAATTAGTAACACATTTTTTTTGTTGTAAACAAAATCACACAAACACTAATCCCACAACATGATTTTTTTGTACATTATTTTGTCTTCGTATTGAATTTGTAAAAGGTAAATACCTTGTTTTAATGCAGAGGTATTAATTGATAGTGTGTTTTCTCCTATTAGTTTATTGGTATTGGATGTACTTGCTACGGCTTGTCCATTTAGGTTAAAAAGTGATGCAGTAATAGTTGAGTTTTTAGAAGTATTGATAATGCAGTTTAATGTTTTTGCAATTGGATTGTATTGTGTAAAAACTTTTTCATCGTTTGTAATTTCTTTAATACCGGATGCAAGATTTTCATTAATGGCAATGGACTGTGAATAGGTTTGATTGCGTGTAACTGCAAATGCTGCATATAGGCTTAATGAACCACTACCCGCTGAGGGTGCTGTCCAATTAAAAACCCAATTGCCAGGGTTGCTTGTTTTTGAAGAAGAATGAGTAATATAATTGTTTAGTGTAATTTTTGAACCTGTACCTGATTTAATTGTTCCAAGAAAATTTCCGCTTGCTTTTTGAGCAGAGAACATAAATCCTTTTTTGCCGGTTCCTACTACATTAATAGTTATTTCATACTCCACTCCTGGTGTATAGCCTTCTGCAGGAATATTAGTGGTCATAAAAACCGAATCTGTAATTGTTGCACCCGTGTGACATCCACTTTGTGAGCAAGTAGCCCCCCCTTCAGTTGGCCCTCCGGAAGCAGCACGTGGTGCGCCTCCAGGCTCTGATTGTAAACTAAAAGTTATGCTTGTTGCAATAACAATTGCAAGCGTTAGTATTGTTTTTGTTTTTCTCATGGTAATGCTAATATATGTACAATTATGCAAAAGTGTATAACTAATTTTAATGCAAGTTAGATTTATATAAATTTGTCAGGTGAATTATCCGTCTATTTTAGTTGAAGAAGCAGTAAACGAACTGAGCAAATTTCCTGGTGTGGGAAAAAAAAGTGCAATGCGTATGGTTTTGCATTTACTAAAACAGCAAGAAACAGACGTAACCAAACTTGGTGAAGCCATAATTAAACTACGTACACAAATTAAGTATTGCCAAAGGTGCGGCAATGTGAGTGATACGGATTTTTGTAATATATGTAACAGTATAAAACGTAATCAGCATTTGATATGTGTAGTTGAAGATTTACGCGATGTAATTGCTATAGAGAATACTGGGCAGTTTACAGGTACATATCATGTTTTGGGTGGATTAATTAGCCCGGTAAATGGTATAGGTCCATCCGATCTTAATATCGAAAATTTAATTAAGCGAATTGCTGATGAAAATACCACCGAAGTAATAATGGCATTGAGTGCAACTACTGAGGGCGATACTACGGTGTTTTATCTATCAAGAAAACTTAAAGATTTTGGCGTTCAAATCAGTACCATTTCAAGAGGTATTTCCATTGGCGGTGAGTTGGAATATGCTGATGAAATTACATTAGGCAGAAGTATTGCATTACGCATTCCTTACCAAGGGTAAGTTTATTCGGTATCAACCAATACTGAAGTACTGATAAATTTTCTTTCTTTTAATAAATATTGATTGCCTCGTACTAATATATTTACACGAAGATTATCAATAGCTATTGGCTCACCCATTGATACTTCGCTGATATTGTTGTAGCAAATTTCTTTGCCATCAACAATTACAACTGCTCCGCTTCCTACTACTTCTAAGTTATTGCCATTGGTTACAATAACTCCGGTATCTTCACCTAATCCTATGCCCGTACATTGCGGGTTGCTTGCTATTGCTTGCGCCAAACGGTTAAAGCGCCCACGTTTATCAAAATGCGAATCAATAATTACATTTCCAATAAATGCTAATCCGGTAGTGATTTTAACTTCACCTTTTAGATGAGCCAATTCACTTTTCCCTTGATATATCATGGTATTGCTCATTGCCATTGCACCTGCGCTTGTTCCGGCAATTACAAATCCTTCTTCATTATAATATCTATCGTGTAAAATATTATAAATCTCACTTCCACCAAAAATACTGGTTAATCGCAATTGGTCTCCACCACTAAACATAATACCATCGGCATTTTTTATACGTAATATAAATTCCGTATTAAAAATGTCTTCTCGTTTCTTAATATCAATAATTCCAACATTTGTACAGCCTATTTTGCCAAATGCACTCATATAATTTTCGCCTACTTCATCCGGAATTGATGATGCAGTAGTAATAACCTCAATACGCTTTTCTTTCCCTCCAATTTCATCAACAATACGTTTTAAAATACCGAGCTCAAAAAAATTAAGCCTGTTTCGTTGAATTAATCCTTGTTCAAGGTCGGTTCCTTTATCTTCTGCACCTCCCACCGATATAAGTTTTCCTTTTGGTAATATTGACATGTTATGTAGTAACTGAAGTAAAGGGCAAATATACGTGCAAACCTATGGTGTACAAACGTTTTTTGTTTTTTTAAACCACATTTAAGTGTGGATAGTTGCTCCTTTAATTATTGATTATATTAATTAGTTTTTACTGTTTCCTATTCGATTAAAGTATTCCTTAGTTTTTTCACGGTAATATGGTTGCATTTCCAGTGGAATGGTTTCAAGTAGTTCTTTTTCTTTATTGCGTTGCTCTATGTATTGCTTAAAATCAGGAGGAGTAACAGCCGGTTTTTCTTTAGCTTGTTCAGCCTCTCTTTTTTCTTCTTGCTCTTGTTTTCTTTCGGCTTTTTCACTTTCCAATAATCGTGTTAAAATGTCTTGTTGTCTTTGCAACATTTCTGTGGTAAGTTTTTTATTATAAAGTTCTTTTTCGGTTTGTTCCATCATTTTTTTCATTTCTTCCAACATTCTATTTCCACCTACACCTTCTTTTTGTTTTGCATCCATTTGTTGCATCATTCGTTGTAGTTGTTGCCTTATAGCCATTTGTTGTGCAGCCATTCGTGCAAATCCTTCGTTACTCATTCCTTGTTGTCTGTTTCCTTTTTGTTCGCCAGGTTTTTGTCCGTTTTTATTTTGCGGATTCCCTTGTTCGCCCTGTTTATTCAATCCTTCTTTTAACTGTTTATTCAGCTCTTCTTGCATTTTTTTAATATCACTCATGCTTAAGGGTTTATTACCACTTCCACCCGGTTTTGGTTTCCCGCCTTTGCCACTTTTCCCGGCTTTGGGCTTACCCATTTGGTTTTGTTGTTGCATTTGATTTAATATTTGGCTAAGCATTAGAGCAAGATTATTTGCATGTGTCATGGCATATTGTTGGCGGGTATATATTTCCATAAAATTACGTAACCCGAATGCCTGAATACTTTTGTCAAGGTTATCATTTAGTTTTGTTACTTCTTTGTTTACAAATGAGCTTATTTCAGGTACTCTTTTACTTAAAGCCAATAGACTATCTTCTATAATTTTAGCATTATCACGTGTGTTTTTTTGTTGTTTGGCCAATTCAACATATTGTGGGTTGTATCCATTTATTTTTTTAATTTCATTCAATAATTGCTCTTGGTCTTTACTTAGTTGAATAGTGTTTTCTAATATTTCGCGTAATGCTGCTGCATCTTCTTCATGCTGTTCTTTTTCTTCTTTCTCTTGCTTTTCAGCAATATTTTCGGCCATTTCTTGCATGGCATCTGCTGCGTTTTGTTGGTTCTTTTTGGTTTCTTTGGTATTGCCTTTATTTAAATTTTCTTTGGCATTTTCCATGTTTTCATTTGCTTTTTGTTCTTGATTTTTAGTATCGGCTAACTCTTTGGGTTTTTCCAATTGCTCATTCTTCTTTTCAACATCTCTCAATTGTTGTTGAATATCCTTAAACTCTTGTTGTATCTGTTGCTGCAATTGCTCTAATTGCTTTTTGTTTTCTTCTTTTTTTATGTCTTTGTTTTGTTCTAATTCTTTTGTTTTTTCTGTAAGCTCTTTTTGTATTTCTGATAATTTCTCAAGCTGCTTTGTAACATCGTTTAATTTTTTCTCTATTTCTAATTGTTTATACTGTTCAAGCATTCTGTCCAATTCTTTTTCTACATCTTTATTGCTCATTTGCATTTTATCCATCTCTTGTTTTATGGCGTCTTTATTTTGCATCTGAAGCATTTTTTCAATGTCTTGTATTGCCTTCTTCATCTCATCATCCATTATTTCATTGAACATTTTTTCCAGTTGTTTTTGCTTTTCTAATATTTCAGGATTAGCCTCTTTGTATTCGTTTTCACGTAGATTATTTTTCTTGTTTTGGTTTTTTATGTTTTCAATTTTTTGTTGTAATAACTTTTGTCTGGCCAGTAATTCTTCCGCTTTTTTCTTTTCTTCCCACGTTAGTTCACGCTTTTCAACCATTTTTAGCTGTAAATCTTTAATCTCTTTTTGAAGTTTTTTACTTTCCTTCATAGCTTCTTTCATCTCGTCCTTTATGCTGTTTCCGGCTTCATCCATTTCTTTTTGGATTTCTTTTTCATCGGGAGCTTTAAATACACTTACATTACTTTTTGTTGATTTTGCTCCCCGTATTCCATCATTATCCCATACTTCAAAATAATACTCTAACTCATCAGCAGCAGATATTCCAAGTTCATTCAAGTTTATTGAATAGTAAAATCGTTGTGTTTTCTCTTTTTTATCAATTGCAATAATTCTGGTTTGTTTACCCATTTTGCGTTTACTTTCGTCTTCTGATTTTAAAAAGTTATACGTAAACACAAGCTTAGTAAGCCCGTAATCATCCGATACATCACCAATAAAAAAGAGCTGTTTGCCTGTTATCGAATCTGCTTTTTCTTCAACCATTATACCGGGGTACGAATCGGGAATAACTTGTAATGTATAGGCTAAACTATCGGCTACCCCGTATGTTTTATTACTGCTTTTTATTGTTATTGGAGATGAAACAAATATCTGCTTGCTATATACAAAGGCATTATTGGTTTTACTTTTTGCATACTCCTCCTTATTCATTAAAGTTAAACTTATGTTATCTGTTTTATCTGTTTTAAAACTCCATGTTAGTATTGCACCTGATGGTATTTGTATGTCGCTAGGGTTTTCTATTGTTTCATCTGGTTTTCCGATATAATTTGGGTAATCAATTTTTACATTGTATTGCAATAGTGTAGGCTTGTCAATTACTTTTATTATATGGTTGGTAGAATTAAAAGAAAGTGCCTTAAAATTAAATGGGATATTTTTACTAACATTTCTGAATGTATATGTAAAATGAAACCCTTCGTTTTTAAGCATTTTATAGGTTTGACCATTGCTTTCAATCCATACTTCATTAGGAATGCTATTCCCTTTTAGTTCTACTTCCAATTCAAAGTCGGAAAATTGTGGTGTTTCAAGTTTCTTGTTTTGAATCACAAATTCAAAAGGAGCTTGCGGTAAAAATTCTTGCGAATGATGTAATAGTCTATTTCCTGCTGATGAAATAACATCCGGAGTGAAAAGAATAATAAGTAAATATACTATAAGCGGAATAAGAATAAACCGAGACTTTTTAAGATTAGGTTTAAAACTAACCGCATCCGTAAAGGATACTGGTTTTAGCTGATTTGTTTTTTGGTGAATTGCAGCAATTAGTAAATTATTTTCATGCAATTCGTTAGCTATATTTTGTAATTGAAGGGTATTTAAAAGCTTATCTTTTACATGAGGAAAATGCTTGCCTATTATTAACGAAGCCTGCTCATATGATAATGTTTTGCCTAAGCGATACATACCTAACACAGGTATTAAAATAAACTGATATAATCCTAATAAGGCTAAAGCAAATACGCTGTAAAAAAATACGGTTCTTACAACTGTACCATATTGTCCAAAATACTCCAGCAATAGCACAACCAATCCGTAAATGGATATCAACAAAACAAAAAACACACCCCCACGTAGCAGCTGGTTTTTATAATATTTACGAATAAATGCATCCAGCTTGGCAAGTAATAAATTTGACTGAGGTGAATATTCCATATATAGAATTAGCGAATTTATTATTTTTAGCGATAGATACGAATTTTAATATTTAAATAGCTTTACCTTTTAGGTCAATTTTAATAAAAATTTATTTTCTAAAAATTTTCTAAAATCAGTTTTCATGTTAAATATTAAGCATATAATTGCACCTTGTAATTTTGTACTAATTCACTTGAAACATGAGCGTTTTACTTTATATTGATCCGGGGTCGGGTAGTATGTTTTTTCAATTACTCATTGCTGGAATAGCCGGTGCAGCATTTACACTAAAAAACCAAATTAAGCTTTTGGCTTTTTGGATTAAAAGTAAATTTTCAAAAGACAAAACAGAGGAATAATGTATAAACACCCTGGTTCGTACAAAGACCCTGACGGTTATGTTGTGGTATCGGATAAATTGTGTTATCGGGTACTTACAGCAAACTATCAGAAACAGTACGAGCATTTGATTAATTCAGGGTTGTATCAGTTGTTAGTTGATAAACATTGGTTGGTTTCACATACTGATGCCAACATAAACATTGAGAACAGTTATAAAGTAATTCTGCCTAAGCAAATTCCATTTATCAGTTATCCTTACGAGTGGAGTTTTAATCAATTAAAAGATGCTGCACTGCTTACATTAAGTATTCAACTTGAAGCCTTAAAACACGGAATGACTTTAAAGGATGCAACAGCCTTTAACATTCAATTTATAGGAAAGTTGCCGATCTTTATTGATACTAGTTCTTTTGAACTGTTAGACGAGACAAAACCTTGGGTAGCATACGGACAGTTTTGTCGCCATTTTTTAGCACCGCTTGCATTAATGGCTTATACGGATTTGCGTTTGAGTTCACTTCTATCTACAAATTTAGATGGAATTCCGCTTGATTTATGTGCTAAACTTTTACCATACAAAAGCAAATGGAATATGGGTGTTTTAACGCATATTCATTTGCATGCTAAGGCAGTAAAAAACTTTGAATCTAAAAACAAAGAGGTTAAACAAAGTGCAAGTTTCAGTTTAAATAAATTAACTGCAATTATTAAGCATTTAAAGCAAACAATAGAGGGGCTAAAAATAAATAATCAAAAAACCGTTTGGGATGATTATTATGCTGCTAATAACAACTACACAGAAACTGCATTTGTTGAAAAATACAATTGGATTGAGTGTGAAATAGCAAAATGTGCAAATGAGCTTAATTTAGTTTGGGACATGGGAGCTAACAATGGAACATTTAGTAGAATTGCTGCTAAGCAAGGATTGAATGTGGTGGCAATGGATATTGATGCAAATGCGGTGGATGCAAATTATTTAAATTTAAAACAAGAAAATTTTAACACCATACTCCCATTGGTAATCGACCTTGCAAACCCTAGTACTTCAAGTGGGTGGAATACCAAAGAAAGAGATTCAATATTTACTCGACAAACTCCGGATTTAATAATGGCATTGGCTCTTATTCATCATATCGTTATAGGGCTTAATGTACCAATGCAACAAGCAATTTCTTTTTTTGCGGAGCACACACAAAAATATTTGATTATTGAATTTGTTGCACCCGATGATAGCCAAGTTGTTAAGCTCTTGTTAAATAGACAAGGTCAGTTTGATGCGTATAATGAAACCAATTTCAGAAATTCAATTTCACAAGAATTTACTATTGAAGCAGAGTTTGCAATAAAACAAAGTTCCCGCACTTTGTTT
>JACFNJ010000061.1 GCA_019454865.1 Bacteroidia bacterium | reverse complement strand
GCTAAATCTTTGTTGTATTTTTTTAACTCGTTAAGTAATATTTTATACTCTGCTTTAATGTCTTTGCTATCCGCAGGAATCATAAATAGGAGTGTAGCATTTCGTTCAATGTGGCGCAAAAAACGTAGCCCCAATCCTTTACCTTCATGTGCGCCCTCTATTATTCCCGGTATATCTGCCATTACAAAACTTTTGTAATTACGATATTCAACAATGCCTAAATTAGGCACAATTGTAGTAAACGGATAATCTGCAATTTCAGGTTTGGCAGCAGTTAACACACTAAGTAATGTGGATTTTCCGGCATTTGGGAAGCCAACCAAACCAACATCAGCAAGCACCTTTAATTCCAAAATTTTCCATTCTTCTTTTCCTGTCTCACCCGGTATTGCATAGCGAGGTGTTTGGTTTGTACTGCTTTTAAAATGTGCATTTCCTAATCCGCCTCTACCACCCTTTAGCAACGTTTCGCATTGTCCATCGGTTGTAATCTCAAATAATATTTCACCGGTTTCGGCATCTTTAGCAACAGTGCCTAACGGAACTTCTAATATTTCATCATTGCCATCTTTGCCTGCTCGTAATGCACTTTGCCCATTTTCACCTGCATCGGCAATAATATGTTTTCGGTATTTTAAATGTAATAGTGTCCATAACTGTGCATTACCTCGTAAAATTATACTTCCGCCTTTACCGCCATCACCACCATCCGGGCCGCCTTTTGCTGTTTTTTTGTCTCTATGTAAGTGCATGCATCCATCACCACCCTTACCTGAACGGCAGCATATTTTTACATAATCAACAAAATTTGATTCAGCCATGTGTGAATGTAAGGGGTTGGTTATTTATTGGTATCTATAGCTGTGCACAAGGCTTCAAATATTGTTTCAATTTCGCCTATGCCATTAATGCCTTTGTATTTACCTTGATTTTGATAAAAATCTTTTACAGGTGTTGTTTCGGCATTATATACATTAATACGGTTTTGTATAATTTCAGGATTTTGATCATCTGCTCTACCACTGTCTTTTCCGCGTAATAACAAGCGTTTGCGTAATTCTTCTTCTTCTACTTCAAGTGCCAACATTAAAGTAATGGATGAATTTTTATTTCTTAATAAGGTGTCTAATGCCTCAGCCTGTGCTTGTGTTCTTGGAAATCCATCAAATATAAATCCTTTAGCGTTGGTGTTTTTATTTACTTCATCCGCTAACATGCCTATTGTAACCTCGTCAGGTACTAATTGTCCTTTGTCAATGTAACTTTTTGCAAGTTTACC
This sequence comes from Bacteroidia bacterium, assembly GCA_019454865.1. GTDB lineage: Bacteria > Bacteroidota > Bacteroidia > UKL13-3 > UKL13-3 > UBA6183. The sequence goes on along the minus strand of JACFNJ010000061.1, from coordinate 10,593 downwards.
CAGTTCAGTTTCGTTTTTTATATTGGCTCTAAAAATATCGCCTGTTGAAAGATGAACTAGATTATATTTTTCAATAAGCTTAGCAGATTGTGTGCCTTTGCCTGCACCGGGAGGTCCAAATAATACTATATTTAACATGCTTTATTTTTTTAAAGAAGCGCAAAATAAAGCAATTTATCGGCAATTCCTTTTTTCGAGAAAATATCTTTACTAAATACAATTTAGTAAAAGTATATAGTTGCTTAATCCCAAAAGTGTTTAAATTCTTCGTTAAGCAACGGTAAAATATCTTCTTTGTTTAGGGCTAACTCTATGGCACCTTGAGCATAGGAAGCAATCTCATACGGATTGTACAGCCATGTTATTCCTTCCGAAGTTAGAATAAAATTATCGTTTAAATAAAACTTGTTGTTATTAAATGTATAGCCTTGTTCTTCTAAATCTGCTGTTGCAGAGATTTCGTTAATTTTACGAAACTGCTCCTCAGCTAATGTAGTTAATACTTGCAATGCCGAATCAGTAAAGAGTTTACTTTTTGTAATTACGCGTAATGACTTTTTATCAAAGTTGGTGTAAAAAGTGGAGTAAATACCATGTGCACCTCCGGTATAATCATCTGTTTCAATACTTAAACTTACTGTGTTTTTGGTTTGGTAAGGTACATTTACATTTGTTTGACTAAACCATCCGAACTTGTATGCAGGTTCTTTTCGCACAAACTCGCTATATTCATGAATAAACGTTTGTTGAGTTTTAGTTAAATCATCTTTTTTAGTTACCCCAAAAATTGTTAGCACGATATGGTTTAAACTATCGTCAATTTCACTTCCGCCACTAAAAAATGGATATTGGTAAGTAATGTATGTACAATCTGACGAATCAATATTACATCCATTATAAACTTGTTGTAGTGTTTGCATTTCATATACTAAAGTGTCGTTGTTGTTATCGTTTTTAGTACATGAAGGTGTTGTAGAAAGTACTCCAACAATTGTGAATAGAGTAATTATAAATAATAGCTTTTTCATTGCATTTATCTTGTAGTTAAACCGAATTAAAATTAAACTAATAATATAAAGTTCGGTATTTCAACCTGCAAGATATATCTAATTGCACTTATTATTTCATAATTCAACCCAAAATATTAGTAAAGCGCTTTTTAGTGGTTATTAGTAAGCAGTACTTGCAACTTTGTTTTTGTTTTCAAACATTTGTTTTTCGCTGTTACAAGCATTCCACAATTGATAGCCACCCGATAGATTATAAACATCGGTTAAGCCATTTTGAATTAATATTCTTTCTGACAGGTAACCTCTTAACCCTCCTGCACAATAAATATAAATAGTTTTGTTTTGAGGTATTTTGTTTAAATTATTTCTTAGCTCATCCAAAGGGATATTAATTGCATTTGCTATTGCTCCTTTTTCAAATTCCTCTTTTGTTCGAACGTCTAATAAAAACGAGCCATCCGGAAGAGTATTTATATCATTCCAATAAAAAAGTTTGGTTTTATTTAGCAATACATTTTCTGCAACAAAAGCAGCAATATTAATTGGGTCTTTGGCTGATGAAAAAGGAGGAGCGTATGCATGTTCAAATTCTGTTAATTCAGTAATAGAACTTCCGCGTTGGATTACTGAGGACAAAACATCAATTCTTTTATCTACACCATCGTACCCTATAATTTGTGCCCCTAAAAGCTTGCCATCGGTAGGTGTAAATGCCAATTGAATAGTCATTTGTTTTGCACCCGGATAGTATCCGGCATGTGAGCCATTGTGTGTTGTTGAAAGTTGATATTTAATTGCACATTTATCCAAATGTTTTGCTGCTGTACCTGCTGTTGCTACCGTCATGTCAAATACTTTAACAATTGCAGTATTAACAGCACCATTGTATTGATGTTTGTTGCCTAATGCAATATTATTTGCACAAATTCTTCCTTGTTTATTTGCAGGTCCGGCTAAGTATGTGTTCATTGAAAGTCCGGTTATAGGGTTGGTAAATTCAATAGCATCACCAACTGCATAAATATCAGGATTTGAAGTTTGCAGATACTTATTTACCCAAATTCCTCCGGCATTACCAATAGTTAGTCCTGCATCTTTTGCTAAGCGAGTTTCCGGTCTTACGCCTATTGAAAGTATTACAACATCCGCTTCAATACTTTTTTTATCTTTTAGCTGTACTACTATTCCTTTATCCGATTTTTCAAATCCTGTAACAGTAGTTTCTAAAAACAGGTTTACATTTTTACTTCTTATGTGTTCTTGCAGTATTGCGGCAATAGGGTAATCAACAGGTGCAAGTACTTGATTTGCCATTTCAACTATGGAAACATTTAAACCTAATTCATGTAGGTTTTCCGCCATTTCTAAACCAATAAATCCTGCTCCTATTACAACTGCTTTTTTTACATTTTTTTGTTGAACAAATGATTTGATATAATCCGTATCGGCAACATTTCTAAGTGTAAAGATACCTTCGTTGTTTATACCCGGAAGTGGTGGTTTTATTGGGTCAGCACCTGGTGAAAGCACAAGTTTGTCATAGGTTTCGATATATGTTTTTCCGTTTATTTGATTTCTTGCTGTTATTGTTTTTTCATTCGGATTAATAGAAATTACTTCCGTTTGTACACGTACATCTATATTAAAACGCTGATTAAATGCAGCAGCAGTTTGTACAAATAGCTTGTTTCTATCTTTTATAACATTGCCTATATAATAAGGCAAACCGCAGTTAGCATACGAAATATATTCGCCTTTCTCAAAAATTATAATTTCTGCATGTTCGTCTAATCGTCTTAATCTTGCGGCTGTACTTGCACCACCTGCTACAGCTCCTACTATAATGTATTTCATTGTATTACTTTTTTATGACCACAAAATTAGTATCGTAGAAATACTTTGGCTGTAACTTTAGTTACTTAGGTAATTCTCTGAAAATAGTACTGGATAAAATTTTAGTGTGTTATAACTGATGAAGAATACTTGCAAAATGAAAAATGCAATTCATTATTTAAATTGAATGTACAATAGTTAATTGTTCCAACGAATGGTCTCAATCATGTGCATTACATCTTTTTCAAGGAAGTTGAGTACCGGTTTTACACTATCAATATTTGTTTGAACATTAAAATAAAGTGCACCTCTAATGTAATTACTTACCGTATCTGAAACATAAAACTGAAAATTCGTAGCGGTATTTCCGCTAAGGTCATAAATCATACCTTGTAAGTATTTGTTTTGAATTTGTGTTTCATAAATTTCATCGGCTTTAATAGTGTGTTTATATACTAATGTACGTGCATCTTCCATCAATTTAAATAACTCGGTTCGTGATTTTGCTTTGTCATAGCTAATATGTAGAGTTGCATTGTATGGTTGATAAAAAACATTAACCCAACACTTTTGATGCTCGGATGAAAAATCTGGCAATACAACAGCATAATCCGGAATTTCAAAACTAAAGCCACATGAGTTAGTATAAGGTTTGTATTGCTTAGGTGGAAATTCAAAACGTTGGAATCCTCTTGGCTTGGGAGTGTATGTGTCTTTGCAGCTTATTATACTAAGTGAAATAATACATGCAATACTTAATAATCTAACCTTTGTTTTCAACATTCAATAATTCTACTTTTACTCTTTTTATCCTTCTTTTATCTACCGATTCGATAACAAACTTAAAGTCTTTATATAAAATAACAGCACCCTTTGTCGGTAATTCTCCTTTAAGTTCTAATAACATTCCGGCCAGTGTATCTGCATCATTTCGTATATCGTCAAACACTTCCGTTTCTACTCCAATAAATCTACACATGTCATTAATTAGCATTTTTGCTTCAAACACATAAGTAGTATCATTTAATCGGGAATATACGGTTTCGTCTTCATCAAATTCATCATTAATTTCACCAAAAATTTCTTCCAAAATATCTTCCATAGTTACTATGCCTTGTGTACCACCAAACTCATCAACTACTACTGCAAAATGTACACGCTTGGTTTGAAACTCTTTTAATAAGTCATCAATTTTTTTGCTTTCCGGAACAAAGTAAGGTTTACGAATTAATGTTTTCCATTCAAACGTATCGTCTTTGGATAAATGCGGTAATAAATCTTTAATAAATAAAATTCCGATGATATTATCTAAGTTATCTGTATAAATGGGAACTCTGGAATATCCCCAGTCACTAATTTTTAATAGCAATTGTTTGTAAGGTGTATCTGATTTTATTGCGGTAATATCCGGTCGTTGTTGCATGATTTGTTTTACCGTAATATTTCCAAAATTTACAATAGATTTCAGAATTATTTTTTCTTCTTTGGGTGTTTCTTCCTCGTTTGTAATATCTATTGCGTGGGTTAGTTCATCAATAGAAAGTATGTGGCCTTTTTTGGTAATTCTTTTATCAATTACCGAAGTTGATTTTACTAAAATAAACACAAACGGGGTGAGAATTTTATTAAGCAAAAACATTGGACCTGCCATGAATTTTGCAACACGGATATTGTTTTGTGAAGCATAAATTTTAGGCATTACTTCGCCAAAAAGAACTAATATAAATGTTACTAAAACTACTTCAATAAAAAATCCCAAAATAGGAAACTCAGAAAATTGGAAAACTATTGAAATTGCAACTGTTGAAACTAATACAATTGCTATGTTTACGAAAGTATTAGAAATTAAAATTGTTGCCAATAAATGTTTCGGGTGTTGAACCAAATAACTTATATATTTAGCAATTGTGTTATCCGGCTCGGTAAGTTCATTAATTTGATTTTTTGTTAATCCAAAGAAAGCATTTTCTGAACCTGAAATTAATGCTGAACAGGATATTAAAACAATAACTGCACTTAAGCTAAGTGCTAATGAAAATAAATCGGCAGTAGAAATAGATGTGTTAATAAGCATTAACACAAAATTGACCGGAGGTTCTGTAGATAAACTATTTTCCAAAATTTTTAAATTAGGTTAAACAATAGTCTTAAAATGGCAAATCATCTGATTCAGGGGTTGAACTTTCATTTGAAACAGCGTTGCCATTATCTGCCTGGGCAGGGCTTGAATTTGTATTATCGTTAGTATTGTTATTTCTTGAACCAATAAGTGTTAAATTATTTGCACGAATTTTTATACCTGATTTTTCTGTACCATTTTGGTCAGTCCATTTTTCGGTGCGTATTTTTCCTTCAATATATACGGATGAACCTTTCTTTAGGTATTTATGTGCAACATCTGCTAAGTTATCCAAAAGTTCTACTCTGTGCCATTCTGTATCTGTTCTTCTTTCTCCGGTTTTGCTATCGGTATAGGTTTCGCTTGTAGCCAAGCTAATGGTAAGTACTCTGCGGGTATTATTTGGCCCTAATACTCTGGGTTGTTCCGGGTCGCGTCCTAAGTTTCCAATTAAAATTACTTTGTTTACACTCATGTTCTTGTCTAATTAAGGTTAAATTTAGAATTTATACTTTAGGCAATATACTATTTAGAAAACGTTCCAACAAACGAGGTATGGCAAATGAATTTATTTCATTAATTGAAATCATTGTAAAATCAGTATTTGAGGCAATTTTTATATTTTTTCCACTTACTTTCCAAAAGTTTGCAAATATAGTTTGATGCGAAAGTTGGTGTTTATTTTGAAAAACTAAATCAAGCATAATTTTTTTGTTTTTAAATAAGGATTTAAAGGTTGGGGAGTTTATGATATGAATAGGATTATCCGTTCTAATATCCAGTTCAATTACCGGAAACTCATACAGTTTATTCCATATTCCTTCATCATTACGCTGGCGAATATAAGTTTGCTTGTTTTCGGTTTCAATAAACAAATAATTCAGGTATCGGTTTTTTACTTTTGTTTTAATCTGCTTTACCGGAAATTGATTTACTTTATTTAATTGTAACGATTTACATTGTAGCTGCATTATACACGTTGCACATAATGGCTGTTTGGGTTTGCAAACTTGTGAGCCAAATTCCATTATAGCTTGGTTGTGCAAACCGGGATTTTGGGGATTGATTAATTCCTGTGCAATTTCTTCAAATATTTTTTTGCCTTTTGAGGTATCAATAGGGGTATCAACTGCAAACAATCTGGATAAAAATCGAAACACATTTCCATCTACAACAGCTTTGGGTTCATTAAAAGCAATTGATGCAATTGCAGCAGCTGTGTAGCTGCCAATACCTTTTAGCGTTATTAATTCGTTGTATATATTCGGGAATTTCCCTCCATATTCTTCTTTAATTTTTATAGCTGTACGATGCATGTTTTCTGCCCGGCTGTAATAACCCAACCCTTGCCAAAGTTTCATTATTTCATCGGTTGAAGCGTTTGCCAAATCAACTATTGTCGGATATTTTTCAGCAAACTTTAAATAATAAGGTAAGCCTTGTTCAATTTTTGTTTGTTGCAATATTATTTCTGAAAGCCAAATTAAATATGGATTGGAAGTATCTCGCCAAGGCAATTCGCGTTTGTTTTTTTTATACCAATTTATTACCGGAATAAGTGTTGACATATTGAAATTAAAGAGCAAAAATACAGCACAAATTTTTTTATTTCTTTTTTAGTGCATTTTGTTTTGAAATTCATACATTTGCAATCCGCTTTAAAAAGCGAAACCAATTTAATTATTTGATAATAAAATTTTTAAAAAGAAAAAGTTAAAATGACAAAAGCAGAAGTGATTGCAGAAATTGCAACAAAAACAGGAATTGACAAAGCACAAGTGCAAGAAGCAGTTGAATCATTCTTTAAAGTAGTTAGAACATCAATGATTGACGGTAAAAATGTTTATTTCCGTGGATTTGGAAGTTTTGTTATAAAAAAGAGAGCTAAGAAAATTGCTCGTAATATTAGCAAAAACACTGCAATGGTAATTGATGAACATTATATACCAAGCTTTAAGCCGGCAAAAACTTTTGTTGAGAAAATCAAAAAAAGTGATAAAGTAAAAGCAAAGGCTGCTAAATTGGCTGCAAAAGCTTAATGAAAGTTTACGGCAAGCAAATTTTGTTAGTTACAATTTCCCTGGCATTGGTGTTGGGGTTATTCTTAATGGGATATAAAACCCCGTACAAAAATGTAACTGCAAAAAATTCTCAAACAACAAAAAACACATTTGACGCATTAGCTTATATTGATGCACAAACAAAAAATCTTTCAGTAACTGATAAAGCAGAAATTGAAAAATTAACAGCCGAAAGTGAAAACAAAGAAAGTTTGCTGTTATTAGCCAATCGTTGGGATTCATTAAAAAACTCCTATGCTGCCGCCTATTATACTTATAAATTGGCTCAGCTTGAAAACAATGAAATAACATGGTTTGCAGCAGGAAGTAAATTTTATAACGTTGCTAATTTTGCTACCGATAGTTTGATGATGGCAAATGCCATAAATCAAGCAAAAGAAGCATACGGCAAAGTTGTAGAGTTAAATCCAAAAAACTTGCAAGCAAAAAATGCTTTAGCAGTTTGTATCATACAAGCCGATGATGATATAATGAAAGGTGTTGGCATGTTGAAAGATGTACTTGCTGTTGATTCAAATAATGTTCAGGCGATTTTTACTTTGGGTATGCTATCAATACAAAGCAACCAATTTGACAAAGCGCAAGAACGATTTGAAAAACTGATAAAAATTGAGCCTTTTAATGCAGAGTATTATTTTTATTTAGCCGAAGTGTATGCCAAAAGTGGTGATACGCAAAAAGCAATAAAAACTTATGAAACCTGCAAAACATTGATAAATGATAAAGAGGCAAAAAAAGAAATTGAATCGATTATTAATAAACTAAATAAATTATAACACTATGCCAAGCGGGAAAAAAAGAAAAAGACATAAGATAGCAACGCACAAGCGCAAAAAAAGACTTCGTAAAAACAGACATAAGAAATAATTCTTATGTATTGTTTATGCTTTCTATCTGAAAGTTTGTTAAACGTTTTGTAAACCGTTCCCTAAAAGAACGGTTTGCTTTATTAAATAAGGTGTTGATATTGTGAATCTAGAACTTGTTATAAATTGTTCTCCAAATGGAGGAGTGGATATTGCATTACTAAGCGATAAAAAACTAATTGAACTTCATCACGAGAAACCAGATACAAATTTTGTAGTTGGCGATATTTATTTTGGAATGGTTAATAAAATTATTCCGGGACTTAATGCGGCTTTTATTGATGTAAAATATGAAAAAGACGCATTTCTTCATTACTTAGATTTAGGTCCGCAAATAAAATCGCAACTAAAATTTATTAAATTACTTCGAAGTAATCCGCATACCGAGTTGTGGCCACAAAAAAGCCAAAACGAAGCGGATATTGAAAAAACCGGAAAAATTAGTCAGGTACTTAATCGCCTACAGCAAGTAGTAGTTCAGGTTACTAAAGAACCAATTTCAAATAAAGGCCCACGGCTTACATCCGAGCTTTCATTAGCAGGAAGATATGTTGTATTAATGCCTTTTGAAAATGGTGTGTCTGTTTCTAAAAAAATTATAAAACACGAAGAGCGCTCACGCTTAAAAAAATTGGTTTATGATATTAAGCCGGATAATTTTGGTGTAATAATACGTACAGTTGCCGAAGGACAAACGGAAGAAGAGATTGAAACCGACTTAAAAGATTTGCTAAAAAGATGGGAACAACTTTGTGAGCAAATAAAAACTGCTGTACCCGGACAAAAAATTTTAGGCGAAAGTGAACGGACACTAACATTAGTTCGTGATTTGTTGAATGAAAACTTTACCGGTATTCATGTAAACGATAGTTTTTTATACAATCAAATCAAAAGTTATATTGTTAAGAAAGCTCCAGAGCAAGAAAAAATTGTTAAGCTATATAAAGGCAACCAGCCCATTTTTGAAAATTTTGGAGTAGATAAGCAAATCAAAACATCCTTTGGTAAGGAAGTTAATTTTATGGGTGGCTCGTATCTAATCATTGAGCATACTGAAGCCCTGCATGTGATTGATGTAAATAGTGGTAGCATTAAAGGAAAAGAAATAAACCAGGATGAAAATGCCTTAAAAGTAAATCTTGAAGCTGCAACTGAAATTGCCCGTCAGCTACGCCTGCGCGATATGGGAGGAATAATTGTGATTGATTTTATTGATCAAAAAAGTCCGGCAAATAAGCGCCAGGTGTACGAAAAACTAAAAGAAGAAATGAAGAGTGACCGTGCCAAGCACAAAATTCTTCCAATGAGCCCATTTGGGTTAATACAAATAACACGACAACGTGTGCGACCTGAAATGGCTGTAGTAACTACCGAAAAATGTCCAACCTGCGATGGAACCGGAGAAATAGCAAACAGTGTAGTGATAGTAGATGAAATTGAAAACCGATTAAAATATTTGCTTACTAATTTAAATATGAAAAGTAAAATTAGTATGGAAGTTCATCCGTATTTGTATGCTTATTTTACTAAAGGTTTTTTTAATTCCATTCGTTTTAAGTGGTTATTTAAATATAAACAATGGATAAAGATTACTCCTGTAAATTCTTTTCATTTTGGGCAATACCGTTTTATAAATACGCAAGGCGAAGAAATATCTGTTTATTAATTTGCGATTTTAATACCTAATAGCGGCTTGCTTCTTTTTTGATTGCTGTTATAGGCTGTGATGCTTTGCGCGTTACTTGTTACCCATTGTCAATGTTGAGTATCTGGGTACTGAACCAATAGACTTTATTTTATTTTTAGTGCGGTGGATGTATATGTCTGGGCGGGAAAGGCAAGCTCTTTGTGTAGCTTGGGTTTAGCATGGGTTTGTGTGGCTACGCAATGTGCTTGACTTTTGCATGGGAGTTTTTGCGAATTTGTCAGCTAACTTTATTGATATACAAATAAGGATTTAAACCTGTCTAAGAACAGTTTTTCCAATAAATTTTTGTCGTCTAAAGCAATGGTTGCTGTCCCGGAAAGTCCATAACGAAGCTGAATTGTTTTATGATACGTAGTTGTCAGGTTGCTGTCAATAGCAATTTGAACTAAGTACATGTTTACATTACCTTCATTGGTTTTAACTTCTTGGGGTGTTTCAGCTATTGTTTTCACTTGTCCTTCAGCAACACCAAATTCCTCAAAATTGTAACTGTCGAATTTAAGAATAGCACGTTGTCCGATGGATATTTTACCAAAGTTTTGTTGTGGTATCAATACTTCACAAAGCCAGTTGCTGTTGTCAGGGATGATGTATAAAAGGGGTTCACCTGCCTGAAAATTTAGTCCTTCAAAAATATTTTTATGCATTGAAATAGTCCCATCGAAAGGAGCTATAAAAAGGTACTTCGATTTCCAGTCTGCAATAGCTGCTTTGAGTACAGAATAACTTTGAATAAATACATTTTTTTGTTGTGCTATATTCTTTTCCAATGTTAGCTGTTGTTGTTCAATGTCGTTTATTGCTGTTTCGTTGTTCAATAAGTTTTGTTGTAAATTACTTAAACTTAATTTTCGCTGTAGTCTTGCCGATTCTGTGTTACGCAATTCTGTTTTGGTAATACTTCGTTGTTTGTCCAATAATGAGTCAGCTTGCCAAGTTTCGTTTGCAAGTGCATACTCACGCTCATAAATTTGTT
>JACFNJ010000060.1:4195-11907 GCA_019454865.1 Bacteroidia bacterium | reverse complement strand
AAAGATTTAAAAAATACTCTTGCATTGTGTGAAATAATCGGTAATCCGCATACATCATTTAAAACAATACATGTTGCCGGAACTAATGGTAAGGGTTCTACATCACACATGCTGGCAAGTGTACTGCAAGAAGCGGGTTACAAAGTAGGATTATATACTTCACCACACTTACGTGATTTTAGAGAACGTATAAAAATAAATGGCAACATGATTGCTGAACAAGATGTAATTGATTTTGTTGAACAGTATCAATCTGCGTTTGAAAAAATAGCTCCTTCATTTTTTGAATGGACAGTTGCACTTGCTTTCAATCATTTTGCATTAAATAAAGTTGATGTTGCTGTTATTGAAACAGGGTTAGGCGGGCGTTTGGATTCCACAAATATTATTAATCCGGAGTTAAGTATTATTACCAATATCGGTTGGGATCATACGGATATGTTAGGCAATACCTTACCTGAAATTGCAATTGAAAAAGCAGGTATTATTAAGCCTAATAAGCCTGTAGTAATTGGTGAATTCCATGCTGAGACTTATCCGGTATTTGAAAAAATAGCTTCAGAAAAAAATGCAAAATTGTATTCAGCTTTTAACGAAGTAGAATTAACCTTAATTGAAAAAAAGCAAGAAGAAAATTGTTTTTACATAAAGTATGCAAATGGTAGTTTGGAGGATATAGTTTGCACCGATTTGTTGGGAAATTATCAATCCAATAATATCAAAACAGTATTAACTGCTTTACGTGTTTTGCAGTTGTTGAAGTATAATATTTCAACCGATGATATTAAAAACGGATTGCAACATGTGAAAAGTAATACGGGCTTGCTTGGAAGATGGCAGGTTCTTCAACGCAATCCATTGGTAGTTGCCGATACCGGACACAACAGCAATGGTATTGCATACATTGTTGAGCAAATTGCCGAACAAAAATTCAAAAACCTGCATTTTGTATTAGGCATGGTTAAGGATAAAGATTGTAATAAGGTGTTGAAACTTTTACCCAAAAATGCTGTTTATTATTTTACCAATGCAAATATTCCAAGAGCATTACCTGCAATAGAACTTGCTTCAGTTGCTTCTGAACACGGACTTTTAGGCAATGTTTTTCCAAGTGTAGCGGATGCGATAAAGGCCGCTTTAACTAAAGCTGAAAAAGACGATATGATTTTTATAGGAGGAAGTACGTATATTGTAGCCGAAGCTGTTTAAATTTAACTTCTAAATTATTATGAAAAAGTTATTGTATTTATTTGTTGCAACTATACTTAATACTATTGCAAATGCTCAAACGGATTTAAAAAATCCGGAAAGAAAAATGTATGAATTCTTTCCATCTTCAAAAATTGAAGTAATACAAAATGCGGATAATTTTTATCCGGAAATAAAAGCAGGGGAGAAGGTTGTTTTTAAATATACGTTTCATGCTTCGGAAAATCCTATGGTAACAGACGATGAGTTGAGTGAAAATGTGATTTTTGAAGTTGATGCAAGTTGGAATTCATTTGTATTTATTAAAAAACTTGCAATGGCTAAGCCTATGTATCAATTGGGGTGTTTTTGTGCTGAAAGAGGATATTATGAAATTACGGGTGGAAAAATAAGAGGTAAAAAGTTGAAAAACGGGAACTATGCAATTGCCGGTAAAGTTACAATGCAGTTTAAAAATGGTGTAACAAAAACAATTGCATTTGACGGTATATTTAAATCGGTACATGCTGATTAATATATATACGGATGGCTCTGCACGTGGAAACCCCGGACCGGGTGGATATGGTATTGTATTACAATACGGCAAACACCGCAAAGAGCTTTCGGCCGGATATAGAAATACCACAAACAATCGCATGGAATTATTGGCTGTAATACGTGCATTAGAAACACTTAAAGTAAATTCAATTTCAGTAGTTGTACATACAGATAGTAAATACGTATGCGATGCAGTTGAAAAAGGATGGCTTTTTAATTGGAATCGTACAAACTTTAAAGGCAAAAAGAATGCAGATTTATGGCGATTATTTTTAGCGCTTTATAATAACTTTACCATTTCTTTTAAATGGATTAAAGGACATGCCGGACACAAAGAAAATGAACGGTGCGACCAATTAGCCACTAATGCAGCTGATGATACTACCAATTGGCTTATTGATGAAGGATACGAAAGTGGATTGTATAATTGATTATTCGTTTTTCTTTTTGCTATCGTAAAGCATTATACCAAATCCTAAACTGCCCAATGCTAAAATTACAAGATACCAATACTTTTCTTTTTCAATAAAATCGATTGCTAAAACAATAACAATAACAGCAAAAATTAGTGCACGCAATAGTTTGCCCTGATTTACTTTTAGTCGTAATTGAGGAAGAATTACGTACATAAAAATAACTATTGCAAAAACAGCACTTACTAAAAATATTGCTTTGCCTGCTATCATTTTAAGTGGAGCAGTTTTACTAATTTGTGAAATATTTCAGTGTTTTCATACATACCTGCAAACTCCTTGGCACCTGCACCAAATGCAAATACAGGAACCATTGTTCCGGTGTGGCTTTTAGTTGCATAGTGCGGCTCAAATTTTAATCTGTCTTCATGTTTTGTAAGCGATAATCCACCCGTTTCATGGTCGGCAGTTACAAGTATTAATAAATCTTTGTCTTCTTTGGCTAAATCAAGCATGGCATTAATCACCTCATTAAAATCCCATAATTCGGTTTCCATGTATTCGTATTTGTTAGCATGTCCACCCCAATCTATCTGACTCCCTTCAATCATTAAAAAATAATTTTTATTTTTTTTCAATTGTTCAATAGCCATTAATGATGCTTTTTTTAAGTAATCACCTCGCCCTTCTTCCATTGATTTCATACCATCGCGTGCAAGTGTATATATAAACTTACTTTTATTAATTGGTTTTAATTCGTGGTCTTTAATTAATGTAAATCCCTTTTGCTCCAACTCATCTACTAAGTTTCTGTTGTCTTCTCTTTCGTATATAAACTTACTTCCTCCACCAATGGCTATATCGCAGTTTCCATTTAGTAAAAAAGTAGAAATGCTATCATACATTTTTCGTTCAGGTACGTGCGCATAAAAGCTTGCAGGAGTAGCATGTTGAATACTTGATGTTACTACTACTCCGGTTGAAAAATTTTTGAGTTTAGCTAATTCAAACAAAGTTGGTTGAGCAATAGTATCGGCATCAACACCTATGGAGTAATTATATGTTTTTTTGCCAATTGTAAATGCCGTTGCTCCTGCACCGCTATCGGTTATATAGTGCTTTGCAGAGGATGTTTTACTAAGTCCAATAACCGGAAATCGCATAAATGCGTTTTGTCCATTGTAGCGACTCATGGCAGCACTTATTTGTGTTAATCCCATGCCATCGCCAATTAAAAATATTACCCGTTTTGGTTTTTTTGATGATTTGTTTTGTGCTGTTGCTGTAATATGAAAACAAAATATTGCGAGTAGTAATACACTTATTTTAGATGAATATTTCATGTGTGCAAATTAAGCTAATTGATAAAATTTTCCGGGTAGTTGTTTAATAATTCCTTTAAACTCCATATCTAACAAGGTTAATGATAAGTTACCACTATCCATTTGAAGCGTATAAGCAATATCATCAATTCCTACTTTGGTTTTACTTTTAACAATATCTACTATTTCTTGTTCTATTGGTTCAAGATTAAAAGGAATAGCTTGTTGTACAACTTTTGTTTTAGAATTACCTTCCCATCCCATAAGTTGTAATACATCTTCAGGCATTGTTAGTATAGATGCTTTGTTCAGTTTAATTAAAACATTATTCCCAAATGAGTTGTCATCATTTATTCTACCCGGTACCGACATAATTTCTTTGTTGTATGAATTTGCAATTTCTGCAGTAATCATTGCACCTCCTTTTATGCCGGTTTCTACTACTATTAATACATCACATAATCCGGCAACTATTCTATTTCTTTTTGGAAAATTTTCTCTATCCGGTATTGTTCCACTCGGAAACTCAGTTAAAAGCCCTCCGTTTTCTAACATTTGTTTTGCTAAGTTTTTATGCTGGCTTGGGTAAATTCTATCCAAACCGTGTGCAACAACACCTACCGTGTTTAGTCCTTGTTTTAGTGCATGCCTGTGTGCGGCAACATCAATACCTAAAGCCAATCCACTTAAAATTAATGCGTCTGTTGGAACTAAAGTTTCAACTATTTTTTCGGTTATTGATTTCCCATACTCGCTTGCTTTGCGTGTACCAACTATTGCTACAATTCGTTCTGCATCTAAATTTACATTTCCTAAACTATACAGTAAAATTGGTGCATCCCCAATTTGTTTAAGTCGTTTGGGATATGTTTTGTCTAAATAAAAATGTGTTTGAATTTGATGTTTTTGGATAAATTTCAACTCCGCTTCTGCTTGATTAAAATTTGAAAACCGTGTGATTTCATTTGCTAATTTTTCGCCTATACCGGGTATGTGTGTTAGTTGTGATTTTTTTTGTTTAAATACTGCTTCCACACTACCACAATAGCTAACTAAGTTTCGAGCCAATACATCGCCAATACCGGGAATTAATGTAAGTGCAATTTGATAGATTTTTTCACCCATTTATGCAATTATACTGTTTGGAATAGTAAAAAAGAATAACGTGTAAAAATACAAAACCCGACACCAATTGAATTGCAATGATGTCGGGCAAAAAACAAATTATAGTTATTACTTAAATTTTTTAAAGTTTAAAAGGTACAATAGATTGAAGGTTGATAGCCATACTCATTGTAGCAGTGTTGTATTTACCAATGCTATATTCACCACCAAATAATACCGGTCCCATTTTAATTCGAGCTCCTAAGCTTAGGCGCAAACTTGACAAGCTTCCATCTACATTAATAGGATTAGTAAGTGTTGAAATTTTTGTTTCTGCTTTTTCTTCATCTGTAACTCCAAAAGGTGCCGGTTTGTGGTTTTCATTTGGTACAGGAACAGGATAATCTCCTTCAAATTTTAAATTTAAACCGGAGTATGAATAGTTGATACCTAAATATGGTGTGAAGAATAATAGTTTTGCGGAAACAATTGTTCCAAGCGTGAAACCATTACCACTCATTGTTATTTTTTGATTATCAAAGGTTGTTCCCGGGTTTGGATTATATGCACCTGAGTCTGGCTTTAATCCCTTATCACCAAAAGCAAATTCTGAGTTAAATGATGAATATGCTGCAAATACTGACCAATCCCACATTTCTTGTTCGTTAATAGTAGGAATCCATTGTTTGATGTCATGCTTTACGCCAATACCCCAAGTACCCACCTTAAATCCACTTGCTGCTACTGTAGGCATAAATCGAATCATCATTTCAGTGTTTTTATAAATACCTACACTAAATTGTGCTGAAGGTAATGAAATAAAATATGGTACATTTATACCTGGAGGTAAATGAAAGCTTACAACTTTAACCGTAGTATCTGTATATGGTGTTCCATTAGCTATATCAGGCACATTATTAAGCCTAACTTTTCCCCATCCATCCATTGTTCCAGTTGGTACTTTGTCTGACCCAAATATTGAAGGAGCAGTGTTTTCCGATAAATTATTTGTCCAAGTTATTTTATCAGTGTTTTTAAATACATCATTTACATCGTATGATAAGTCGGAGGAAGGAATAAAACTCATTCCAAAATTGAAACGGATGTCAAAACCACCCGGTCCTAATGTTCTAGCAGTGTTGTTGTTCCATCCATCAACAAGTCCTATGCCTAAGCTTTTCATAATAGGCGAAGTGTAGGCATTTGCTAATGAATTAGCAGTTTCAATACCTGTTTTCACAATATTTGCAGCATCATCTTGTGCAAATACTTTGGTTGGTAATGTGCAGCTGAATGCACCAACTACAACAGCTACTTTAAGTAAGTTTTTTTTCATAATAATTGTATTTTATGTTAATTTTTCAATTACATATTCTTTACAGCATTCAGCCTTTAAGAATTTTAATACAATTATATAATACTTTTTTGGGTAAATCTATACGTAAATTAACCTAAAATTATAAAAAACAGGTTTGTTAATATAATTAAAGAGGGATAATACAGATGATATTATTTGGGTAAACTGTTTTTAAAATCCAGGTAGCGTTGGTCAAAGGTTCCATTATTTCCGCCACTTCCAAGGCATTTCCACGTTTC
This sequence comes from Bacteroidia bacterium, assembly GCA_019454865.1. Taxonomy (GTDB): domain Bacteria; phylum Bacteroidota; class Bacteroidia; order UKL13-3; family UKL13-3; genus UBA6183. Next base: position 5,726 of record JACFNJ010000060.1, on the reverse strand, counting down.
TTCAATATTGGATACCCTGTTTTCAGGATTTGGGTGTGTACTCAAAAATTCAGGTGTTCCTTGTGTACCAATTTTTTGGAAAAAGTACTTTGCACCTTGTGGGTCGTATTCAGTACCGTAAAGATAGCGTACACTGTAATCATCTGCTTCTGTTTCGTCAGAGCGGCTAAATTTAAGTGCCAATAATTGTGCTGCAATATTTGCTAATTGTTGGGTGCTGCCACTTGTAAAAATATCTATTAGTGCTTGTACTCCATAAATTTTTAACATTTGATTTGCGCCATGTCTTCTATCGGCATGTGCAATTTCGTGTCCCATTACACCGGCTAATTGCGTTTCGTTGTCTAAGTATTTAATAATTCCGGTATAAACGTAAATGTATCCACCAGGAGTACAAAACGCATTTAATGTATTATCATCTTTTACAATTCTAACTCTCCACGGAAAATCGTCTTTGTAATATACTTTACCTGAATTTAAAATATTGGTACGAATACGGTAAATGTGTTCATAAGGGATTGGGTTTGATGCTGAGTCTAATATAGGATATGTATTAGGGTCTGATTCTATTTGATTCATTGTAGCTTTTCCCATTTCTAAATCTTGACTTATATCCATAAGAATTCCCACTGCACCTCCAGGTGCTTTACCGCCACAATTGTCTTTAAATGCTTCGTCTTTTTCGCTGCTACAAGCACTAAATGTAAGTGCAAAAACAGCTGCACTAATAATCAACTTGGTTTTAAACATTGTTATAATTTTAAGGTTTGCAAATTTAGGATTTGATTGCTACTAAGCCTAATTTTTTTCCAATTTCAAGCATTAATAAATAAGCTGCTTCATGTGTGTTTGGAATTTTTCCTTCAAGTATGGATTCGCGTATTTCATTTTTTATAATTCCTATCTCTTTACATGGACTCAAATTAAATGCTTTCATTATGTCTTCTCCTGTAATAGGAGGTTGCCAATTTCTTAGTGCATCTCTTTCGGTTACATCAACAATTAGGTTTTTTATGTGCAGTAAGTTATTTCTGTATGTTTCTACTTTTGTTTTGTTTTTGCTTGTAATATCAGCTTTACAAAGTGTAAATAAATCGTCAATATCTTCTCCGGCATCAACTATTATTCTTCTTATAGCACTATCGGTTACTCCATCTTCTGCTAAAACCTTTGGGCGATGATGTAGAGCTACCAGCTTTTCTACATATTTCATTTTATCATTTAATGGTAACTTCAATTTGGTAAAAATTTTCTTTACCATTCGGCTTCCTTTGTCTTCGTGCCCATGAAATGTCCATCCGGTGGTTTTGTCAAATCGTTTTGTAATAGGTTTAGCAATATCATGCAATAATGCAGCCCAACGCAGCCATAGGTTTTCGGTATCTATGCTGCAATTATCTAAAACCATAAGTGTATGGTAAAAATTATCTTTGTGTGCTTTCCCTTCTTTAATTTCTACACCGTGTAATGCTGCTAATTCAGGGAAAATTAACGCAAGCAAGCCGGTATCAAACAATAAATTAAAACCTAT
>JACFNJ010000060.1:0-4176 GCA_019454865.1 Bacteroidia bacterium | reverse complement strand
CTCATCGCTAATACGCTCTTTGGATACTATTTCAATGCGATATGCATTTCGTTTAATTGCTTCTAAAGTTTGTTCTTCAATTTCAAATCCCAATTGCGTTGAAAATCGAATTGCACGCATCATCCTTAATGGGTCATCACTAAATGTAATGTCAGCATCTAATGGTGTTTTGATGCGTTTGTTTTTTAAATCTGTTATCCCGTCAAATGGGTCAATTAAAGTACCGTAGTCTTCTTTGTTTAATGAAATTGCCAAAGCATTTATGGTAAAATCTCTACGGTTTTGGTCGTCTGATAATGTGCCCGGTTGTACATCGGGCTTTCGTGAATTTCGGTTGTAGCTTTCTTTTCTGGCACCCACAAACTCTACTTCCCATTCCGCGTTTTTTACCATTGCTGTGCCATAGTTTTTAAAAAATGAAAACGAACTTCCATGAGTTTCATTTGCTAATTGTTTTGCAGTTTCTATCCCATCACCCAATACTACAATATCAATATCTTTACTTATTCTGTTTAATAAAATATCTCTTACATAACCGCCAACTACATAAGCAGGAAGTTTTTTGCTTTGTGTTATAGCGGATATTTTTTTGAATATTGGATGTTTTAATTCAATTTGCACGGTTCAAAAATAGTTGATTAACTATGGCTTCTTTGTTTTTTTACCAATTTCTTGTAATTGTATTATTAATGTAGCAAAATAGCGAGCATTAAAATTAGCACCCCAAGGCAAATACACAACTTGTTGATTAAAGATATTTTTTGCACCTATTGTTAATTGTGCATGATTGTTAAAAATTTTTCTACTTATGGTTAAGTCTGTGAAGCTTTGTGCAGGCAATGTAGTATTGGTAGTTTGCTTTAGTGGTACTATAAATTTATTCCATTGGGTTTTTGATATTGTTAAAAATCGAATACCAATATCCGTTTTTTTCCCAATTTTTATTCCACTGCTTATGCTTAGTTTTCTTCTTGGATGGGTAAGTACAATATCGTTTGTTTCGTTATTTGATGCACTGCTTTTGCAGTTGTAAAAATCTATATCAAACCAATATGCGGATAGCACATGGTATCGAATATTTAGCCCGAATAAAATACTTTGAATATTTCCGGTTATTGCATGTGGTAAGAAATAAAAAGGAGAATCAATATAGTTAAATGCACTATTCATATATGTGCCTTGCCATCCAATAAGCGCAGCTATTTTAAAACTACCGTTAAAGTCTAAGCGTTTTATGTAATTTGCATTCAATTGTTGTGTAACATCATTATTCGGTTTAGTATTTGTGGTGTAATAGGTTGCAGATACTCGGTCCATAAACCATGTATTGTTATAAAATTCAGCTAACGGAGTAGCTTTATACGACAATGCAAAATCCCAACTGTGTACCAAATTTGCTCTTTTATTGTATGAATAATACACAGCCGGATAAATTGATTTATGCGCATCAATTAATTTACCTTGTATAACAAATTTCTGTGTTACTTTTTTACTGGTTTGCAATATAGCTTCACTACTCAATGTATGTTTGTTTCGCCAGATAGAATCAATTGTAATGCCATTGTTGTAAAATTCAGTAGTGTAACTAATGCATGTAATCAGTGGTTTTGACAAAAAGTGAAAATCTTTTTTAAACCATTCTATTTGCCCCAGATAATATTTAGAATGCTGATATGTAGATTGGTTTGTATTTGAGTATTCTTGATTGTTGTAAGTAAATGCTGTTCTTATAATTTGATTTTTTGATAAGGTGTATGTTGTTCTAGCTTGGGTTTGGTAATATCTAATGTATGTTGAAAGTGTATTGTGAATGTATGGAAAAGAAGTGAGTGTAGAAGTATTAGAGAATGTATAATTTCCTTCAATCAATAAGCGTTTCCATTGTGTGGCAGCTTCCGTTCTAATTGCATTTGAGTTTTGTTTAAAATAAGGATTATTCCAAATTAAATTTTTATTGTAAATACTACTATCAGCCGCATACCAATCCTGGTATTGGTAGCTTAATTTTAAATGTCCTTTTTTTGCAAAATATCCTACTGTTGTTTGCTGATTGTAGGTAGGTAAAGTTTGTATTGTTTTTATATTGTGTGCGTATCCATTGGAATTATTTTGAGCAATTTGGTTAGATGTCTTTATTGCAAGTCCATTTTCATCTTTTCGGGTTACAATATTAATTGCACCTTGTGTTATAAACTGTCCGCCAAAATATTGTGGTGTATTTATTATCTCAACAAATGCAATATCGTGAATTGGTATTCCAAGCAAATTCATATTAGTTGAATTTATCCTGCTTAGTTCTGTTCGTACGCCATTAATAAATACCAAGAAATTTTGTTGTTGAAACGAACTTGCCGGATTAAAGCTCAAAAATACATCACTTCCTAATGTAGAGTTAAAATAAGCCTTATCCACCCAATTTAAAAGCTCTTCAATTCTAGTAATTCCTTGAATACGTATCAACTCGGCAGTTATAAATTGACGATTGTCTTTAATGGAATGAAGCTGTTTAAAAAGTACTTCAGGAGTTGGATGTTTAGTGTATGCTGTATCTTGACTTTTTGTTTCTGCAATTACTAAAAAGCAGATGGCAATACACAAAAGTTGTTTGTATCCAAACATCAATTGGTAATTTATTGTTTAGTACCAAATACTTTTTTTAATATATCGGTAACTCGTGCAATTGGGTCGGTACGTATTGCTTTTTCTTCATCTGCTACTTTTATAAACAATCCAACCAAAGCTTTATTGGTAACGTGTTCACTTAAGCTATTAGTTGTAATCTTAGGGAACAAAATTCCACCTAATGAAGCAGTATTATATGCATCTACTAAATTACTATATGCTGAATTTGCAGAAACACCACCAATAATTTCTTTGCTTAATGAGACATCAATTTTAGGTTGAAATGCATTGTATAACCCGGTAAATGTTTTTTCTTTTAAATACGCAGTAGCTGCAGTATCAGAGCCTTTTAATATACTTAATCCATCTGCAATTGTAATTCCGGTAATGGCATTTATAAAAATAGGTTTTGCTTCAATAGCAGCATCTTCAGCAGCTCTGTTTATTGTTTTTACGGTTTCTTCCAATAGTGCAGTTCCTCCGGGAATTTTGCTGATATTATCATAAATTACTTTAGCTTCATCCGGCAAAAGTATTTTTACAATATCGTCTTTGTAGTAGCCATCTAATTTATTAAGGGTAGTAACTGATGTGTCAGTACCTACTGACAATGCAGTTTTAAGCCCATCAATTATTTCTTCATTAGTTAATGCGTTTCCGCCTGCATTTAATACTGCATTTATTTCTTCTTCAGTACAAGATGAAGCAGCAAATAATGTTGTGATAGTAGCTAATAAAAATACGATTTTTTTCATAAAATTTAGTTCTAAGTGTTGCGTTTGGTTTAGTTTAATATTTTGCAAATTTACTTTAAATAATAATCTAACCATTCAAAAAATACACGTTGCCATAAAATAGAGTTTTGCGGTTTTGAAACCCAATGATTTTCATCCGGAAAATATAAGAAACGGCTTTGCAATCCTTTTAATTGAGCTGCGGTAAATGCTTCCTGCCCTTGTCCTAGTGGCACACGAAAGTCTTTTTCGTTATGTATTACTAAAATAGGGCTATCCCAATTTTGTACAAATTTATGCGGTGAGTTATCATAGTTTCTACTTCTTGGAGCTTGCCAGTAAGGGCCTTTATTATCGTTGTTTGCAAAAAACATTTCTTCTGTTGTTCCATACCAGCTTTCAACATTATACATACCACAATGAGAGATAAAGGTTTTAAATCTTTTTTGGTGATTTCCTGCTAACCAATAAACGCTAAATCCGCCAAAACTTGCACCTACCGCTCCACGTTTGTCTTTTGCCACATAGGTTTCTTTACTTACTTCGTCAATAGCACTCAAATAATCTTTCATGCACTGTCCGGAGTAGTCGCCCATGATGGCATCATTCCATTCTGTACCAAATCCGGGTACACCGCGCCTGTTAGGTGCTACAACAATATATCCGTTATTTGCCATCAACTGAAAATTCCAGCGATAACTAAAAAATTGGCTAACCATACTTTGTGGTCCACCTTGGCAGTATAGTAATGTAGGATAGCGTTTTCTTACATCAAAATCAGGCGGGTATATTACCCATGTAAGCATTTGTTTTTCATCTG
>JACFNJ010000059.1 GCA_019454865.1 Bacteroidia bacterium | reverse complement strand
ATAACCGGTAATAAATATTATGCCTCAGAAATGTTACTGAAAGTATACCCAAATCCATTTAATCATGAATTTATTTTTATTGATTACAGTTCGAGGAGTTTAACCACAAGTTTTAAAGTAACTGACATTATGGGACTACTTGTGAGTGAAGGCACAATTAAAGAAGGCACTAATTGTGTTAAAGTTGGTAATTTAACACCGGGTATATATATTTTAAATTTGTTTGATGAACAAAACATATTAACTAAATCAATTAAAATAGTTAAAACCTATGAATAGACCGATTTTATTATTATTGTTTCTTTTTAGATCTTTAATAAATTTTGCCCAACCAGAAAACAATTGCGGTACATGTTTTTATGACCAATATTCTTTACGCATTGTTCTAAAGAGTACTGCAATATCAACAGAAAATAAAATTCTACAAAATTCAACTCTTAGACAACTATTACTAGAAGACACATTAATCCAATGCTTTCGATTTAGACGAACTTTGCTATAAGTTGAACAGAAGAAACTTTGGCGAGAAGTGCTTTGATAGACTTACTTTAGCTGATGCTAAAATTTACTTGTAAAATAACGGACATATAAAAAATAAAGACGTTTCGTTTGAAACGTCTTTATGAAAATAATTTAACTATGTAAATTAAATGATATTGGATTCTTTTAAAACTGCATTCATGCTTCTTACTGCATCAGCACTTTTAGCAAATAATCCTTTTTCTTCATCATTCAAGTTATAATCAACAATGGTTTCCCATCCATTTTTACCCACAGTAACCGGAACACCTAGACAGATATCTTTTTGTCCGTATTCACCATCCAAAAACACACAGCAAGGCATTACACGTTTTTGATCACGCACAATACTCTCAACCAATAAGCCTACAGCAGCACCTGGTGCATACCAGGCTGAAGTTCCTAAAAGTTTAGTAAGTGTAGCACCGCCCACCATAGTTGCATCACTTATTTCTTTTAATTGGTCAGCACTCAAACGAGATGATACAGGAACACCATTTAAAGTAGCCAAACGAGTTAAAGGAATCATTGTAGTATCGCCATGTCCACCTATTACTGTTCCTTGAATATCTGCAGTTGGTTGATTTAATGCCAAGCCTAAATAACCTTTAAATCTTGCGCTATCCAATAATCCACCCATTCCAATAATTCTGTTTTTAGGTAATCCGCTTGCTTTTAAAGCCAAATATGTCATTGTATCCATCGGATTTGAAACAACAACGATAATTGCATTTGGCGAATGTTTTAACACATTTTCAGTAACTGTTTTTACAATATTTGCATTTGTGCCAATAAGTTCTTCACGTGTCATGCCTGGCTTACGTGGAATACCGGAAGTAATAACTACTACATCTGAATTTGCTGTTTTAGAATAATCATTTGTAGTACCGGATATTCTTGTTTTCATTCCCAGCAAGGAAGTTGTTTGATAAATATCCAAAGCTTTGCCTTCAGCAAAACCTTCTTTAACATCTAATAAAACTACTTCATCGGCTATTTCACGATAAGCAATTACATCGGCTGTTGTAGCACCTACGGCACCTGCACCGATAACTGAAACTTTTGTCATTGTATGATTTAATTTTTAATTGGTTATTAATAAAAAACTGGTGCGAAAATAGAAATAGTTTACTAAAAAAAAGACTGTTTATTATCATTTTACTATGAAAAAGGAAAGGATTAACTATAGTATAATATTGCTATAAAATTGAAGTGAATAGCTCATGTTTTAAAAACAAAAAGCCACCTTTAAAGGATGGCTTTTTAAACTTTTGTAATATTCTTATACCAAATTTATTTTTATTCTTTTTCCTATTTCTTCAATATCTGATTTAAATTTTTTATCAGTTTCAATCAAGTCATTTACTGTTTGACATGCATGAATAACTGTTGAATGGTCTCTACCGCCAAAGTGCATTCCAATTGTTTTCAATGATGATTTAGTTAAATCTTTGGCATAAAACATGGATATCTGACGAGCCTGTACAATTTCACGTTTTCTGGTTTTTGATTTAACCAAGTCAACCGGAATACTGAAATAATCGCAAACCAATTTCTGAATAAATTCGATTGAAATTTCGCGAGATGAATTTTTAACAAAGTTTTTAAGTATCTGTTTAGCTAAATCCAAAGTAACTTCTTTTCTATTTAATGATGCTTGCGCTAATAAGGATACCAATGCACCACGAAGCTCACGAACATTATTATTTATATTATGTGCTACATATTCTATCACATCTCTGTTAAGGGTAATACCATCATTATACATCATGTGTTCTAATATAGCCAACCGTGTTTCAAAATCGGGTTGTTGTATATCACAAGATAGTCCCCATTTAAATCGAGACAATAAGCGCTCGTCCATACCTTTCAAGTCCTTTGGAGCTCTGTCGCTAGTTAGAATTATTTGTTTACCTTGTTGGTGTAAATGATTAAATATTGTAAAAAATATTTCCTGTGTTTTTTGCTTGTTTTCCAAAAATTGAACATCATCAACTATTAACACATCGATATTTTGATAGAAATTCAAGAAATCCTGGCTATTGTTATTACGAACAGATTCAATATATTGATTTGTAAATTTTTCAATAGGAACATACAGAACAACTTTAGTCTTGCTGTTTTGCTTAATCAAGTTTCCAATTGATTGAACCAAATGTGTTTTACCTAAACCAGTTTCACTAAATATCATCAATGGATTAAAGGATGTTCCGCCTGGTTTGTTTGCAACTGCAAAACCAGCTGAGCGAGCTAATCTATTACAATCCCCTTCAATAAATGAATCAAAATTTTGAGAAGGGTTTAAATTACTATCAATACTAATTTTTTTAAGTCCGGGAATTATAAATGGATTTTTAATATTACTATTTAAATTCAACGGAGCTCCAATATTTTGACTTTCGGAACGATTGGTAGTACTTCCGGGTAAATTTACCACGTAAGGATTAGTATTATTACTACTGTTCTCAACTATTATATTGTATTCTAATCGAGAACCCGGACCAAGTTCTTGCTTAAGTGTTTTTTTAAGTAGCGTTACATAATGTTCCTCTAACCATTCATAAAAAAACTGACTTGGTACTTGTATAGTAAGAATTTTGCCATCTAACTTAACCGGTTTAATTGGGTCGAACCATGTTTTAAAACTTTGGGGGGATACATTATCTTGAATTATCTTCAAGCAGTTATTCCAAACATTATCGGCAGTTTTTTCTATCATTTTTTTACTCTTTTCGTTTGTGAAAATGGAGTATTTATTGTGAATAAAAAAATTTTTTTTAGCCGTTTTTTTATTTGGATAATTCACTTTTTGTGTAAGTGTTTGTTCTCTATAAGGTTTTAATTTTTTGGAGACAGGAAATTTGTTTTCTTTATGCAAAAAAAAATCAAATAAGCATTAATTTTTTTAACGCAAATCAATAATTGTAAGTACAACAATTAATGTTTTCAACACTTGTTTTTGTCAATATACAAATTATCTGCAAACCCTTTATTTACAAGCGACTTGGAGCTATCGAAGTACAAATCTATTTTCCCTAACTGAATACCAGCCCACCCTACTTGATTGATAATTACATACTTGTTTTTTTTATTTTTAACTTGAACTGGTTTTGCCAAAAAAGTATGCGTATGTCCACCAATAATTAAGTCAATATTTTCTGAATTTTCTGCTAATCTTATATCACTTATTTTATCGTCTTTATATTCATATCCAAGATGTGATAAGCAAATCACAAAATCACATTTTTCTGTTGATTTAAGATGAGCAGAAATTTCATTTACAATTCCTACCGGGTCATTATATTTTATTTGTTTCCATAAATTATTTGCCACCAATCCGTTTAAATCTACACCTACACCAATAACTCCAATACGGATACCACCTTTAGTAAAAATCTTATAAGGCTTAACAACTTCTTTTAAAGTTGTACCTTCAAATGAGTAATTACAATTTATAAACTCAAAAGTAGCATGAGGTAATTGTCGTATAATACCATCAATACCATTATCAAAATCATGATTGCCTAAGGTAGCAACATCATATTTCATTTTACTCATCAGCTTAAACTCTAGCTCACCGCCAAAGAAATTAAAATATGGTGTACCTTGAAAAATATCGCCTGCATCCAACAACAATACATTACTTTCTTGCTCTCTAATTTTTTGAATTAATGCTGCACGTGTTTCTACACCTCCCAAACCTGCATATTTTCCACCATCTTTTGGAAATGGTTCAATTCTACTGTGCCAATCGTTTGTATGCAGAATTGTTACTTTTACGATTTTATTTTTAGCAAACAAATCAAACGGTAAATCGCTTAATGCAACCAATGCACCAAGTTTTAGTCCTGTTTTAACAAAACCTCTTCTATTAATATTGCTTAACTCTTGCACTTCTATTTCCGTTTATCTGTTTATTATTAGTTACATAATTTAGTATTGCATCACGCAATTTAATATTTGTTTTAAAAACGCTGTTTCCGGCAAACATCGTGGCTTTATCGCCACCATTAACCATAAAATCGGTAGTTGCTACTAAGTATTTTTTTGATTTATCAAACTGCACACCGTTAATAAATACATTAGAAAAAGTATCGGTTGAAATTGTTAACGACAATCTACTAACCGGAGCTCCACGCCATTTTGCAATCCACAAAAATAATTCTTCACATTTTTCTCCACTTAGTTCTACAACTTCAATATTATTATCAAATGGCATTAGTTCAAATATCTTTCCTACGGTAATTGCTCCTTTTTGTATGGAAGGAATTCGTATCCCACCAGTATTCAATACACAAAAATCAACCGGTTTACCAATACTTTTTTCTGCAAAATCAATACAAACATCAGCAACAAAATTACCCAAGGATGCATCAGGCATAGCTTTAATGAGTGTTTGGTCTGTTTCACCAATTACTTTGTCCATTTCTTTATGCAACTCTTTTTGATAAGGCAATATGATTTTTGAAATATCGGAAGAGGCAATTTTTAAACTATCAGAATTTATTGGTAACGATACAGCCTGATAAGACACAAAGTTTAATTTACTTGTACATGCTGATAATAGTAGCAGCAATAACAAATAAAAACTAATATGCCTATTCATAAATAAATTTATGCTTTGTATTCTCCAAACACTTTTCTGAAAACATCTGCTACCTCTCCAAGTGTAGCATACGATTCTACCGCTTCTATAATTGTAGGCATTACATTGGTTCCATCAATGGCTTTTTGCTCTATTGCAAGTAAAAGTTTTTGCACGTTTTCTTCGTTTCTATTTGCTTTTACACTTTCAATTTTTGCCATCTGAATTTTACGGATACTATCATCAACTTTCAATATGGACGGATTCATCTCTTCTGCAACTGAAAACTTATTTACACCAACAATAATTTTCTTTTCCTCTTCTATATCCTTTTGGTATTTATAGCTTGCCGCAGCAATTTCTTTTTGCATATATCCTTGTTCAATTGCACTAACTGAGCCACCCATTGCATCAATTTTTTCAATATAATTCCATGCTTCAGCTTCAATTTTATTAGTAAGTTCTTCTACAAAAAAACTTCCTCCCATTGGGTCAACGGTATCTACCACACCACTCTCATAAGCAATAATTTGTTGGGTACGTAATGCTATTCGAGCTGCATTTTCGGTAGGTAAACTAAGCGCTTCATCAAATCCATTGGTGTGCAAACTCTGGGTGCCGCCCATCACTGCTGCAAGAGCTTGCAGTGTTACTCGAATTATATTTGTATCTGCTTGTTGTGCTTGTAATGTACTTCCACCGGTTTGTGTATGAAACCGTAGCATTTGTGCTTTAGGATTTTTTGCTCCTAATTCTTTTGCTATTTGTGCCCACATTCTTCGAGCTGCTCTAAATTTTGCAATCTCTTCAAAGAAATTATTGTGCGCATTAAAGAAGAAAGACAATCGCTGTCCAAAAATATCTATATCCAAACCTTTATCAATTGCGGCTTTGGCGTAAGCTTTGGCATTACTTAAAGTAAATGCTATTTCTTGAACTGCTGTACTACCGGCTTCACGTATATGGTATCCACTAATTGATATCGTATTCCATTTAGGAACTTCTTTGCTACAATACTCAAAAACATCCGTTATAATTCGCATACTAGGCTTAGGAGGATATATATATGTTCCTCTTGCGGCATACTCTTTTAAAATATCGTTTTGTATTGTACCTGATATCTTTTTTATATCAGCACCTTGCTTTTTAGCTAATGCAATATACATAGCCAGTAAAGTTGAAGCAGTGGCGTTAATGGTCATTGATGTTGTAATTTTTTCCAACTCAATTCCATCAAATAGTATTTCAATATCTTTTAATGTATCAATTGCTACACCTACTTTTCCTACCTCACCTGCGCTCATTGCATGGCTACTATCATAACCAATTTGTGTAGGTAAATCAAATGCCACACTTAGTCCCATTGTACCATTTTGCAATAAATATTTGTATCGTTTATTGCTTTCTTCGGCTGTACTAAAGCCTGCATATTGTCGCATAGTCCACAATCTACCGCGATACATATCTGATTGAATACCTCTGGTAAACGGGTAATTACCAGGAATATTTTCTAATGCAACAGGGGTAGTATATAATGGTTGAATTTCAATTCCTGAATCTGTAGTTCGTTTTTCAGCTGTCATCTTAATCGTATAATAAGTGAAACTCTTTTCGAATAAAATCAAGAGCTCTGTTGGTTGGAATATTTTCCATTTGCATCATTTTTTCAAATATTGCTTTACTTAAGTCTAACCCAACGGCATTAGGACCTAAGCCTGCATACACCGAGTTAATTATGTTAACCATTTCTTCTTTAGCAATTCGTATCATTTGCCATGCTTGTGGTGATATATAAATTTGTTGCGATAAATTATGATTAAACTCGTTATTTATATCCTGAATTAATGCAATTTTTAATTGCGTTGCACTTATTCCGGGTTGATTAATTCGAAGTATTAAACTATTAGGGCTCATTCTTTCCATTAATATTACTACACGCTCGTATGCTTGTAACTTTAAAGGTGTAATCATTTTAGCCGAATCAGACTTTAATTCAAATTTTCTTTTCTGAAATTCGTTTTCAAAAAACTGCTTGAGCATAATCTGAACAATTCCAAAAACAACTAATGCAGGAATTATATATTTCAGTACCTCAAGAAATGACAAGATATAATCTTTTTCCATATATTTTTATGTTAGTATTTTACACTACAATTGGCGAATTTAATCACAATATATACTTATACCAAAGAGTGTTTTTAAAATATGTCAATTTTTTAATAAAGTTGTTAAAAGGTGGGTAACTCTAATTCTAAATTTAATATGTATAGGTAAATTTGTTTGGGCATCATGAGAAAAACCAAACAAAACACAATCAGCATAATAGACAAAGAACCCAAAGATTTTGAAAAAGAAGAAGTTCAATCGGATACTTCCAAAAAAGGAAGCAAGCAAAATACTGATGCCTCAAAAACTGATTTCCGCTCTCGCTTTGCATTTCTAAAAGACGAACGATTTTTAAAAACATCAGGGTTAGTTTTTTTGTTATTATCTGTTTTCATGGCATTTGCTTTTGGTTCTTTTATTTTCAGTTGGCAAGATGACCAAAACATTGTAAAAGGACTAGACTGGGGAGTATTTTTAGAAAGTGATCCGGATGCAGCACAAAATATATTAGGAAAACTAGGAGCATGGGTTGCATACATATTTTTATATAAAGGGTTTGGTTTATCCTCTTATGCATTTGTGTTAATATTTGCACTAGTAGGTTTAAAATTGTTGATAGACACAACTCCGCTCCCCATACTTCAAACAGTACGATATAGTTTTTTTGCAGTAATATGGTTGTCCTTAACATTTGGTTTCATCTTTACAGATAGTTGGCAAATATTAGGAGGCGCATTTGGGCATTTCGGGTACTTATATTTAAAAACTTTAGTTGGAACAATTGGTACAGGTTTTATACTTTTGTTTTACTTTCTTGTTTTCTTGGTTGTAGTGTTTAATATAAAATTCTACTCTCCTAAGCCTTTAGTACCTCCAATAGAAGCTGCACAAGAGCCAGAAAGTTCATTAAATAATTCTATTACACTTTCTGACTCTGAAGCAGAATCACAACCTCTAAATCCTGACGACTTTGTACTATCTGTAAAAGAACCAACTAATGATGATGCCTCGCAAAATCAAACTACACTAGAAGATAATATACCTACAAATCCAATTGAAGACATAGAAGTAACTGAGGAATCAATCACTACTTTACCTCCAATTGTACCTGTTACAGCCATTACTAATGAGCTACCTTCAAATAATGAATCCAACAGTGTATTAACAACAGAAAGCGGATTAGTATTAGAAGTACAAGAAACACCTGAAATAGAAGAAGAGATAATTGAAACTCCAAAATATGGTTCATTAGACACGGAATATGACCCAACATTAGATTATAGCAATTACCAATTTCCAACAATTGATTTATTAAGCGACTATGGAGGAGATGCGAAATCAACTGTGGAGGCAAGTGAGCTTCAAATAAAAACTAAAATGATTGAAGATACCTTAAAAAACTATAACATAGGTATCAAAAAAATATCGGCTACAATAGGTCCAACTGTTACACTTTACGAAATTGTTCCTCAGGATGGTGTGCGTATAGCCAAAATAAAAAACCTAGAAGATGATATTGCTTTAAGCTTAGCTGCATTAGGTATTAGGATTATTGCACCTATACCCGGACGCGGAACAATAGGTATTGAAGTACCTAACGAAAAACCAGCCGTAGTAAGTATGCGAAGTGCAATTAGTAGCTCTAAGTTTCAAAATTCAGAAATGGATTTGCCGATTGCATTTGGTAAAACAATTCAAAACGATGTTTTTGTTGCTGATTTGGCTAAAATGCCACACCTATTAATGGCAGGTGCTACAGGTCAAGGTAAATCCGTTGGACTAAATGCTATTTTAGTTTCACTTCTATATAAGAAACATCCATCCCAAATAAAATTTGTATTAGTAGATCCTAAAAAAGTAGAACTAAGTATTTACAAAACAATAGAACGCCATTTTTTAGCAAAAGTACCTGGCGATGCAGATGCAATTATTACTGACACCAAATTGGTAGTTAATACACTAAACTCCTTATGTGTAGAAATGGATACACGCTATGACTTACTTAAAGATGCGCAAGTAAGAAATTTGAAAGAATACAATGCCAAGTTTCTATCAAGAAAACTAGTGCCTGATATGAGTGTAGATGAACACAAACGGCATCGGTTTTTACCATACATAGTTGTAGTTATTGATGAAGTTGCCGATTTGATGATGACTGCCGGTAAGGAAGTAGAAATGCCTATTGCCCGACTAGCACAGTTGGCTCGCGCTATTGGTATTCATTTAATCTTAGCAACCCAACGACCTTCTGTAAATGTAATTACCGGAATGATAAAAGCTAATTTCCCTGCTCGTGTTGCATTTAGAGTTTCACAAAAAACAGACTCAAGAACAATATTAGATGCAAATGGAGCAGATCAACTCATAGGCAAGGGCGATATGTTATATACCGTGGGAAATGATTTAATTCGATTGCAATGTGCCTTTGTAGATACTCCGGAAGTAGATAGAATTGCAAACTTTATTGGCAATCAACAAGGCAAAGAGCCATACATATTACCGGAAGTGAAAAATGAAAACGATGGTGAAAATGGAGCTGCTGAGTTTGACCCGAATGAAAGAGATAGCCTATTTGAAGATGCAGCACGAATTATTGTACAACACCAACAAGGTTCAACCTCATTATTACAACGAAAATTAAACCTAGGTTATAACCGTGCAGGAAGATTGATTGACCAATTGGAGCGGGCAAACATTGTAGGACCATTTAAAGGTAGCAAAGCTCGAGAAGTATTAATTAGCGATTTGATGCAATTGGAAGATAAACTAAATGAACTTAAAGGGTAATAAAAAAGGACTGTTTTAAAATTAAAACAATCCTTTTCAATTTTTATAAATTTCCTTTGTTAACGATACATAACGTCCTTTACAGCTTTTACAATTTGATCAACACTAGGTAAAAATGCTTTAACTAATGTAGGAGCATAACCTAATGGAGTGTCTGCTGTAGTAATTCTACGTATTGGTGCATCTAAATAATCAAATGCTTGTTTTTGTACCATATAAGTTATTTCGGTGCTTATACTTGCCAATGGCCAAGCTTCCTCCACAATTATCAAACGGTTTGTTTTCTTTACAGATTCAACAACAGTAGCATAATCAATAGGGCGAACACTACGTAAATCTATTATTTCTACACTTACTCCATCTTTCTGCAATTCATCTGCAGCTTGATACACCGCTTTTATTATTTTCCCAAAACTAACAATGGTAACATCCGAGCCTTCACGTTTTATATCTGCCTTTCCTATTGGTAAATAATATTCCTCTTCCGGTACTTCTCCTTTATCGCCATACATTTGCTCGCTTTCCATAAATATAACCGGATCGTTATCTAAAATAGCCGATTTTAACAGTCCTTTTGCATCATAAGGATTTGAAGGAACAACAACCTTTAATCCCGGACAGTTAGCATACCAGTTTTCAAAAGCTTGCGAATGTTGTGCACCCAACTGCCCTGCCGAACCTGTAGGTCCACGGAATACCATTGGAATATTAAATTGTCCTCCACTCATTTGGTACATTTTAGCAGCAGCGTTTATTACTTGATCAATTGCTACCAAACTAAAATTAAAAGTCATGAATTCAATTATAGGGCGTAAGCCATTCATAGCAGCTCCAACTCCAATTCCAGCAAAACCTAACTCTGCAATTGGTGTATCAATTACTCTCTTTGAGCCAAACTCATCTAACATTCCTTGACTAACTTTATATGCACCATTATATTCCGCAACCTCTTCACCCATTATAAAGATATTGGTATCTTTACGCATTTCTTCTGACATCGCTTCACGCAGGGCTTCTCTAAATTGAATAACTCTCATTATTTAATTATTAATTTTTTGTGCAAAAATAACTCTATTTAGCAGCTTTCAAAGTTTATAAACAAAATGCAACTATTAATTATGCGGCAATGATAATTTAACTTCGGCCAAATTATTCTTTAGCGTAATACTCAACCCAATATTTAATAGGTTACACAAAGTGTGTATTGTCCATAACCCCGGATTTCCGGGCATTTTGTCAAATTGTGGCTGCTCATCCAGTTGATTTAAAAACTCCATTGTTTCTTCAGAAGGAGTTTCGGTAAATTTATTAGTAAAAATAAGTTGTAGTTCGCCTCCCTGTTTAATAGATTTAATAGTAGCCTCATCCCCTTCTGGTGTAAATTCGATAATATTCAAAATAATATTTTTGATTATACTTTGAATCATTACTTTATCCGAATCTATCATTGAATTATCTACATAATCTTCTAATAAATCAATGTTTTGCTTATTAAATTCAGTTGCAAAATACCGTACCTCTTCCTGTAATAAATCAACTACATCTATCTTTTGTGTTACCGGCTGTAAGTTATCGGTATAAAATTTCAACCACCAAGCAAGATTTTCACTTCGCAACAATGCTTTTTTTGAAAGCAAATGAACTATTTTGATGTAATTTTTTTTATCCGCTTCAGACAAATTAGCGTAATGGCTATTCAACAAATCAGTAAAACCAATTATACCATTAAACGGATTCCGAACATGATGTGTTAAGCGTGATAATAGTTGCTTCGAAATCGTTGAATTTGTCTTTGTCATTTTATATTGTTGAAGTAAGCTTAAAAGTATTTTTAATTTGAGAGAAATAATTTCTACTTACTTCAAATGGTGTTTCAACACCTTTTAGGTATAAAATTCCGGAGTCATAAGTTCCTCTTTCT
>JACFNJ010000325.1 GCA_019454865.1 Bacteroidia bacterium | reverse complement strand
TGTCGCAAGGCTGAATGGTATCGTTAAAAATCAAACTAACCGGAGAACCTCCATTTATAACATAATTTACAGTTCCTTTATAAACGGTATTTGTTCCAAAGTTTTTAACTAATACAGATATGTCTTTAAGTCCCGGTGTAAGTGGAATGCTTGGTTGCAATAAAGCTACTATACCTAGATCATTATTAGCATCAGATACTTCATCAGCACCTATATCACCATGTGTTCCTCTTAGGTCTCCATCAATATCCGTTAATACCCCCAACGAATCACCATTAAAACAACCATCAATTGTAGCTAAATTTAAATTACTTCTAAATCCTGGTATTTTATTAAATGAATTTTGATTGAACCCACTTCCGCCTTTGTATGTAGTTGGTGAGAAATAACCCGATAGATATAATAAATCAGCTGTAGGTGTTATTCCTACTTTGTAATAGTTGTTAAAATCAACCCCACCTGATGCAAATATCGTAGATGTAGCATAAAGAGCTAATCCTTGTCCTCCGGTAGCTGTGTATGCCAGATGATTGTTTTTCATTCTATTGTTAGTACCTCCGGAGAAAAATGCCGTAGCAGAAGTTACACTTGAAGTTGATGCATCTAAGTTTATTGAGTTATGGTATATATCCCAATTTGAAGATGAAGACATGTATAAACCTCTTGCTCCTGTACTGCTAAACCCTCCACCAATCATGTTATTTATGAGTAGTGACCGTTGTCCTGCATATCCATTTGCACTTGAAATAAATATACCGTATGCACCGGTGTTTATAATCCTATTTGCATTAATCTCAAACGAAGTGAATGGACTATATGAAGTGGATGAAGTTATGTACATTCCGTAACTGTTTTGGTTATCGGTACGTAGTGATAGTTTGTTGCTATTAATTTGCATTCCTTCTACAGAGTACACATAAATACCATAATAGTAGGTATTGGTTAATGTGTTATTTGTTATTACAAGGTTTGAATCTGTTGAAGATGTATTTCCATAAAGGGTTATGCCGTAATAGCCGTTTATTATTTTGTTTGAGTCAATGGTAATATCTCTAAAGTTTCCTGATGAGGTAGGACTTGTATTTGAACCACTCAATGCAATACCAACAAAATTAGCTGATGAAGAAGTAGGAGCTGTTGTTCCACTTATTTCAATATTACAACCTTTTAATGTACAGTATTGTGTGTTTGATGCAAAATGAGTACCCCATCCATACAAATCACCTGTAGTACGAATTGTTAAATACTCTACATTCACATATTCTGAGGCATCAAACTTTAAAGTATGGCGTGCATTTGAATTGGTTGATGCAAAAGTTAAAATTGTACTATCAACCTTGTTTGGATTACCGCTGAAGGTAATTGTATTGAACGGAGATGCTCCGCTTATATTTGG
>JACFNJ010000324.1 GCA_019454865.1 Bacteroidia bacterium | reverse complement strand
TAAGCAAGTGGAGTGCCAAGAGTGATAGTGCCAAACATGCCATCAATGCAGATACAAGTACATTCAGCAAAACAGGAGCCTGGTCATTAAGAAGTGATAGTGCCAAACATTCCATCAATACCGATACTGCACAATATAGTGTAGTAGCAAAATGGAGTGCAAAAACAGACAGTGCATTACATGCAATCAATGCTGATACTGCAAAATTTGCTTTTAATATAAAAGACAGTTCAATTACGAATAGTAAATTTGCAGAAAAAATTTTAGCATCAAAATTTATTGGGATAGATATTGATACTGTTGGAACAATTAAATTTGGGGTTTGGAACGCCACACCAATTACAGATTCTTCTATTGCATCATCAAGTGCTTGGAATGCTAAACAAGAACAACTTAATGGTAAAGGTTATGTAAAATTGAATGGCACTTCAATGACTTATGATAGTTCAAGCTTTATCATAAGTCAAGATTCAACAGTTCAAAACGCAAGTTTTAAAGTTAGCGGTAACGGACAGGTTGGGTTACTTAAAATTAATAGTTCTAATAAATTGGGCTTAATAAGTAAAGATTTAGCTGGCTTGAATATTCAGCAGATAAATTCAGGAAATAATTTTACTGATTTTAATTCTACTCATTCTTTTATAGGACATAACTTATGGTACGATGGATATTCTTTTATAAGAAGAGATAAAAGAGGTCAAGGGAATGGCATTTTGTTAAATGGAAATACGGTAACTTTAATTCAAGATACAACTTCTGGAAGTTTAATAAATGATAATTCAATTGTGCCTGTACAGTATGGCTCAGTGTTAAGTTCGTTTAATGTTAATCTCAATAAGTATCTTCCATTAGATATTTTGGGAACAAATGCAGTTACTTTAATACCCCAAAATTCTAATATAAACAGCGGAATGGCGGGATTGAGAATTAACAAAAACACTAATTTACACTATTATCCTCATGGGTTTATGTTTTCTGTTGATGATAGTACTAAATGGGATTTAGGGATGGATTATGAAAATGAAGACTTTGTGTTGGCGTATAATCATAATCAAAATCATAGGGGAGATTATATTAGAATTGCTGAAAATAACAGAATGGTAATTGGTACAGGTATTGGTACTCCAAAGTATAATTCATTTAAGTACACATTTTTCACAGGTAGCAGAGATAGCATTGGTTTAGGTGCTATAAAAATCCAAACTTTTTCAAACTTAGATACAGCTATAAATACCAATGGAGTAATAGCTGGGAGTAAAGCATTCTTTACATCTAATATTTCTTCTGAAGAATTTATACAGGCTGGTGTTAATTTAGGAAAAGCAAGAATAAATTCTTATTTTAATAATACTAGTTTAGCTCAATTTGTAAATGCTCAGCAAGCAACAAGTACTAGT
>JACFNJ010000323.1 GCA_019454865.1 Bacteroidia bacterium | reverse complement strand
CATAGTTGATAAAATGGATTTATCTACAACAACAATTAATTCGTCACTATTAAGTCAGTATAAAGTAATTAGACTATGCAGCTACAAAGGACGCACATATACAACCGCCGAAGGAGATGCAATGTATAATTTTGTAACAGCCGGAGGTAAATTATTAGCGGATGTTCCTTTTACAAATGACGTTCCTATATCTTCCAAGTATGGCGTTTCTACAATACAGGGACAAAACGGTGGAAGCAGTGGTTTAGATTGGCATTATCACGGTGCTCCATTAACTTTTGGTCCGATTAGTGGGCCGGTAGGTACGTTAAATAGTATGGCGTGTGAATCAATGGACAGACCGGTATTAATCAGTGGTCATAACTTAACAATCGATGCAAAAATAGACAATTATCCTGCTATTGTTCATGGTACTTTTGGTAATGGTAAAGTAGTTCTAACATTTCTTGCCTTTTGGGCGCATGATGCAACATATCCGGGTAATGCATATCGAGCTAATATTTATCAAGAACAAAATCTACAGTTCCTTGATAATGTGAGTATTTTTCAATTAGTATTCCACCAACGTCTTTAGTTACGATAATTTCCCCAAATGGAGGAGAAAGTTGGCAGGTAGGTACTTCTCAAAACATTACATGGACAAGTAGTAATGTAACTAATGTAAAACTTGAGTACACGACAAATAACGGTACTACATGGAATGACATAGTTTCAACTACGCCGTCAAACGGTAGTTATAGCTGGACAATACCGAATACACCTTCTTCACAGTGTAAAGTTAAAGTAACCGATGTAACAGAGCCGTCGATAAATTCAATAAGCAACGGTACATTTACAATATTTGAGTATCCTTCAATAATACCCGTTACCGCAACAATTTCGTTTGTGGATGCTTTTACACAAAGCAGCTATAAAATGATCGGTCTGCCGGGGAATATTGATATACCGATGTCGCAGCTTTTAAGCGGAGCAAACAAAACCGACTGGAAAGCATTTTACGACAACGGAGCCGCAGAAAACTACCTCGTTTCTTACGACGGTTCGACAACATTCAATTTTAAGCCGGGTAAAGGATTCTGGATTTTATCAAAGAATAATATTAATATTTCCAAAGATTATGGTCCTGTAGCTTTAAGTGTCGATAATACTTACTCAATTACTCTACAAAACGGATGGAATATAATCTCAAATCCGTTTGAGAAGAATGTATCGTGGAATCTTATAAAAACCATAAACTCCGTAACGCAGCCGATATACTTTTTCAATCAGGGATATACACAGCCGGTCTCGTTCGAGCCGTATAAAGGATACTATTTCTTCAATCAAGGTAATCTCCCTTCATTGAAGATACCGTACAATCCGGGCGGAGTGGTAAATCAACAGTTCAAGCTCGGTAAGAA
>JACFNJ010000058.1:8931-12354 GCA_019454865.1 Bacteroidia bacterium | reverse complement strand
ATTTTACAATAAATGTATCGTTTAATTCTAATCGTTTGGTATAAGTTGTATTAAGTTTTTGTATATTATGTGTTGAATAATTACGAAGATTAAAGTTTGATTGTAGATTATTTATAGTTAAAGAAAACGAAGTGTTACTGTCCGGATTTTCAACAAATACTTGAAAGGTATCAATATTAGAATTGCCACTTATATAATTAGTATAACTGTTTTTACTTATAGATTTTATTTCAATATTTTCTGGCTTATAAACTACAAAATTAAATTTTTGTGGAGCTGCACAAAACGTATCAATTATATGGTTAATTGGATATAGATTAGGAGTAAAAAGATGCATTAATAAAAAGGCATTAGTATCAGCTGAAGAAACGGATTTATTTAAATATGCGATATGTTCTAATTTGTCATATTTCAAATTTTGATTTACATCGTTAAATGCAACAACATTGTAATTTAATGTTGGTAGATTTTCTATAATAAAATCACCATTTTCGCTTGTTTTTCCAATGTAAATAGGTTTTTCCTTATAAATTATTGAGTCATTAAAGGTATCAGTATTATATAATCCTACGGATATTCCTTTTTCAGGTTTATTTGTGAAAGCATTAAGGATTTTTCCTTTTATCACGTTTGAATCTATTGTTTCGCCCGTGCTGAAAACATACTGCAATCCATGTATTTTATTATTTTCAGTATTATCTCCAATAGCATCATTAAAATTTACGGTATAAGTTGTATTTGGCAAAAAATCTTCACCAAATTTTATAGTAACCGTTTTTCCATTAACTAATACATCCGGTGATTTATTTAGTGGTGGCGAAATAACTATTTGCTCATTTGCTTTGTTTAATTGTATGTTTTCATTAAAACTAAAAACAATTTTTTTATTCGTAAAATTAATGGATTTATTGGGAGGGTAAACAGCATTTAAAACAGGTGGAATAACATCTTTTTTTCCTCCGCTTGGTGCCACCATTTGAGCACATGCCGAGAAAAAAATCAGCAATACATAAATACTAAATAAACGTATTTTATTAAACATGTTTTACAATAAACATTAAACTACTGTGCTCATTATTTTTAAACGCACTTATTGATGATTGAAAGCCCGAAACAGCACCACGCAAAAACTCCATTGAGTTTCCTTTATTTAACTCACTACGCATACTTATGTAAGGAGCATCAAAAGGCATACTTTTAATAGCTACAACCTTAAATCCATACTTATTCATCAATAAATTAAAACTTTTAGTATTGAAATGATACAGGTGTCTTGGCACATCATAAGCATCCCAAAATTCTTTATAATGTTTTGCATCCCAACTATCGCTATTCGGAACGGCTATAAACATTGTTCCATCAGCATGAAGAATTTTTTTAAGTTGTTTCATTCTGTTGGATAAATTATGTACATGCTCCAATACATGCCATTGTGTAATTACATTCATTGAAGCCGGCTGAATAGAATCCAACTCATTTTCGTTTTTTACAGCATGTCCAAATTTTGATTGCACAAATTTTATAGCATCTTCGCTTACATCTACTCCTATTGCATTAAAAGTTTTGTCTAGTATTACACCATTTAAAAAATAACCCAATCCACAGCCCAAATCCATTAAGTTACCTGAAGTGTGGTATTTTTTTATTAACCGAATTTTTTTACCAATACTGTAATCACGTACCCAATCGTATATTTTATAAATAAAACTCAAATTTTGTTTATCGCCAGCATGAGAAATATATCTGTTGCTTTGGTAATACTTACTTATTTCGGCTTCGGTTGGGCGTGGATTAGTAAATAAAAACGAACAATTAGTACAGCGTAAAAGATTAAAAGTTTCACCGGAAGCAACATAATCTTTGCAGGTTAACTCCAGAGCAAACTTGTTGTTTCCGCACACTAAGCATTCGGTAAGGTTTTCCATAGCGGCAAATAAAAAGAATTATTTATAGAAAATGTATTACCGACCCAAATATACCATTAAAACACTAATATCAGCAGGCGAAACCCCACTAATTCTGGAGGCTTGTCCAAGTGTTTTGGGTTTGTGTTTTTTAAGCTTTTCTCTTGCCTCAATGGATAATGATTTTATGGATACAAAATCAAAATCATCATGGATTTTTATATCCTCTAAACGATTCATTTTTTCAGCTACTAATTTTTCTTTTTCTAAATAACCTTCGTACTTCAATAATATTTCTGCTTGTAGAATTGAATCTTGGTCATAGTTTTTCAGAAAATCGGCAACAAATGGTATGTTGTTTTTCAAATCGTTTAGTTCAACCTGCGGCCGGCTTAATATTTGATCGAGTTTATAATTTTGTGGTATAGGTGATGACCCTAAGCTACTAAGCGTTTCATTAACATCAGAAGGCGTAACGGATGTTTTTTTAAAGTATTTGATAATTGTTTGCGTGTCAGAAATTTTTTGTTCTACATTTTGCATTCGGCTACTTGATGCTAATCCCAACTTGTACCCTTTTTCTGTAAGGCGAACATCGGCATTATCTTGTCGCAACATTATCCTGTATTCCGCACGAGATGTAAACATTCTGTATGGTTCATCTACCCCTTTGTTTATTAAATCATCAATTAAAACACCAATATACGCTTCATCTCGTTTCAACACAAACGACTCTTTGTTGTTAATGTTTTGATGTGCATTAATTCCTGCAATCAAGCCTTGGCTTGCCGCTTCTTCATAACCTGTAGTTCCATTAATTTGTCCTGCAAAAAACAGGTTTTTTATGCCCTTTGTTTCTAAGGTAAGATGTAATTGAGTTGGAGGAAAATAATCGTATTCTATTGCATAACCCGGGCGAAATAATTTTGCATTTTCAAAGCCGGGAATTAATCGAATTGCTTTGTATTGTATTTCATCCGGTAATGATGTACTAAATCCGTTAACATAAATTTCTACCGTATTCCAGCCTTCGGGTTCTACAAATATTTGGTGTCTTTCTCTCTCTGCAAACCGATTGATTTTATCTTCAATGCTTGGGCAATATCTTGGACCAATTCCTTGAATTCTTCCTGAATACATTGGCGATTCATCAAAGCCGGTTTTTAGTACTTCATGAACATTTTCGTTTGTATAGGTTATCCAACAGCTGCGTTGGTTTTTTACAGGACTTGTTTCGTTGCTGTACGAAAATTTACTTGGGTTTTCATCGCCATATTGTATTTCCATTTTAGAATAATCCAACGATCTGCCATCTACTCTTGGTGGTGTTCCTGTTTTCATTCTACCGCTTTCAAAGCCCAAAGCTATTAGCTGCTCTGTAATACCACTTGCCGCTTTTTCGCCAATTCTGCCACCACCAAATTGTTTTGTTCCTATATGAATAACTCCATTTAAGAATGTGCCATTGGTAAGTATTACTGATTTTGCAAATATGCTTTGACCCATTCCTGTTTTTACA
>JACFNJ010000058.1:0-8921 GCA_019454865.1 Bacteroidia bacterium | reverse complement strand
GTCCTTTTCCACCAATATTTCCCTAACCATGTCTTGCCAAAAATCAACATTTGGGTTTTGTTCTAATGATTCTCGCCAATATTGCGAAAACAGCATTCTGTCGTTTTGTGTCCGTGGACTCCACATTGCAGGGCCCTTGCTTAGGTTTAACATCCTAAATTGAATTGTACTTTTGTCGGATACAATTCCGGAATATCCTCCCAAGGCATCAATTTCACGTAATATTTGTCCCTTTGCAACTCCACCCATTGCCGGATTGCAACTCATTTGTGCAATCTTATTCATATCCATTGTAATAAGCAGAACTTTTGAACCAAGATTTGCAGCAGCAGCAGCGGCTTCACAACCGGCATGACCTGCGCCCACAATAATTATATCGTATTTGTTAAACATTTGAATATCAGGATTGTATAAAAAATTTGTTTCACGTGAAACAGTCTATTTTTGGAGCAAATATAAATAATAGTCTTCTTTGTTTCGCATTTCGGTTTTTTGAATTTTTGTTTTGTCTTTATAGCCACACAGGTGTAAAACCCCGTGAATCATAACCCTTGAGAGTTCTGTATTAAACGTTACTTTGTTTGCAATTGCATTTTCTTTAACCCTGTCAATACTTATGTAAATATCACCTACTACAACCGGTTTTTCGCCAAGTTCAAATGTAATAATATCGGTATAATAATTGTGATTTAAGTGTTCAATGTTAATGTTTAAAAGAGTTGAGTCGCTGCAAAAATTTATACTTAATTCACCTAAAATTAACCCCTCCGCTTGGATACAATTGCTTATCCAGCGTTTTATGTTTTTAATATGGTTTAGTTTTATGGTAACATCAACAAGGTTAAAATATACTTTACCGGAGTAAGGTAACTGTTCCATTTTTTGATTTTTGCTCATTTTTAGTACTAATAAAATCTATTTGATAAAAGTATATGCCTTCTTGGCAAATGTTTCCTGCATTGTCTTTGCCATCCCAACCTTGTACCAAATCCGATTCAAATATAAGCATTCCCCAGCGGTTATAAATTTTCATTCGCGATAATTTTTCGTTTATTAAACTACCTATTGGTTTAAATGTTTTATTATATCCATCAGGAGCAAATGCGTTAGGAATGTATTGTACAAAATTTGCCGATAGGCAAACCGTGTTTGATTTGCTTACAATTGTAGTATCCGCGTTATTTCTGGCAACAACATAGTAACAGAGCCCGTCTGATTGTATGTTTACACCTGTTTCTGTATCTATATAATTTGTATCGGTTATTGTTACAAGATTTGAAAAGGAGATGTTTCCATCACTTCCTGTACCTCTGTATATTATGTAATCTTTTACCCCCGTGTTCCACGTGAAATAAGAGTTCCAATTTAGTAGCCTTATACCCAAAGAATCCTTTCCTGCTAATAAAATATTTGTTGATGTATCGCTTATTTTGGTTAAAGCATCACACAAATCGTATGATTCAATAAAAAACAAGTACCTATCATTGTTTATAATTCCTGTTTCTATTTGTGTGTTTAAGTCGTTTTTAGATAATGGAATTTCACCTACATTGCTTAAGGATTTGTTAAAGTACTTTACTTTGTATGAAGAGGCTTCTTCGTTAGTTGTTGTTGAAAATGAAAACTCAATTTTTTCCGGTTGAGATAAATCGGTGGTTACATATTTAATGTATGACGTTGTTGGGTCAATGCGTAATCTGCTGGTTACACTTGCCGTGTTTGAGGAGCTTGATATAAAAATAATGGTATCTTTGATTGCTCGCACAAAGTATGTATATGTGTTTCCAAGAAGTATTGGCGTTGTATAACTATTCTGTGAGCCAATTACCGAATCAATCAACGAAAAGTTGCCCGAATTTATTTTACAGAATATATAATACTTTGCAATTGCGTTCCAACCAACATAATGACTCCAGGTTAAATTAGATGTTTTAGCACAAGTGTCAATGCTTGTTTTTAGATAAATTGTGCTGTGCTTTTTTTCATAAGCAGGCGATTTGCCGCAACTGTCTCTTGTGTTTATGTTGTATGATATAGATTCTGAAGAAGGATTTTTTGATCCCAAATCCGTTACAAAAGTATCTCTTGTTTCCGATGGAGTCATTGCAACAAAAAATCCCCCATCTAAATAATAAAGCATGTATTTGTCAAAATCCGGAGAAGTGTTTTTTCTCCACCCTAAAACAACTTTATTGGTTACTATATCAACACTTACTGAATCAAGCTCTGTAATGTTAGGTGGAATAACATCTACAAGTAAAGTGTCACTGTAATGGTTATATGGCGATGTACAGGAGTCTCTTCTTTCGATGAAATAGTAGGAGTTTGGCTCACTTAATGGAGGTGTTGCATTTGCATGTAAATAATTGCTTGTGTTTAAGTTATAGATTGTATCAATTGGCAAAAAAGGTCCGGTATTTCCTTTTCTTTCCCAAATAATGTAAAACCAAAATGTTGAACAACCATAATTGGGGTTATTCCAAAAAAGCTCATTATCCTTTCCGTTTGGACAAATACGCCTTAAATTAGGGTTTTGTCCCCAAACAACATTATTAAAACAGTTTAGTAATAGGAGTAAAATTAGGGACCGCATACTACTTCAACGAGCTTTTCTGGTTCAAAGTATTCTACAAATATATCTCTAATTTCGTTGCCATTTGTGCTGTTTATAATATCAAAAAATTCATTGTAATAGTTCATGCTGTGTTCATAATCTATTATAATTCTATTTCTGTCCATAATTGAGAAAGGACCATCAATGCTTCTTAATAAAGAGCCAATAAAGTAATTTTTTGCTTGGTTTAACTCTTTTTCACTTACAGGATCGGTACATAGTTTTTGTAATTCGTGTTTAATTTCTTTTAATGCTATTTCTGATTTTTGGGCATTTACATCAGCTTCTATATAAAAACCACCATCATCATAATATGATTCTAAAACGGAGTATATGCCATAAGTTAATCCTTTGTCTTCACGAATGTTTTTCATTAATCTTGAACCAAAATATCCGCCAAGTATCATGTTTGCTAACTGTGTTTTTCGATATTTTTCATGTTTTCGGTTAAATAGTTTTCTGCCAATTCTAACTGTTGCTTGGGCAGAATTTTCTTTTTTTACATATTTTGATTTGGCTAGAACTTGATTTGATTTATAGGACGGCTTATTGTTTTTAACTGTAAAACCACTTGCAAATGCTATAATTGTATTTATTAGTTCAGCATCTACATTGCCACATACGGTTATGTATTTTATTGAAGTTTGGTAATTTGTTTTATGAAAATCAAGCAATGTTTCACGTGAAATATTATCATAATCGTTTGAATTAGAGAAAGAAGCAATGGGGCTTTCCATCCCAAATATTTCTTCATAAAATGCTCTTCTACATAAATAGGATGTTTTTTTCTGTTGAACTTTTAGTCGTTGTTTATTGTTTTTTACAAATATATCTAATTCATTTTCAAAATATTGCGCATTTTTAATTACATCTTCTACAATTGATAAGCATTTGGTTGCATGTTTTTTTAAGCAATATAATGTAAGTTGTGCATCATCTACTGTGCATCGCGATTGCACATAACTTCCAAAGTAGTCTAAATTGTCTGCAATGGCTTTTGCGTTACTGCTGCTTGTGCCTTCTGTTAATAATGCATTTGATGCGCTTGCTAAAGCGCGTTGGCTTTGTTTATTTATTCCCGCATCAAACACAAACTCTATGCGTAAAACCTGCTCTACTAAAGCCGGATAACTATAAATAGGTATTCCTCCTTTTGAATGATGGATTTCGCAAGGTGGCAAATTAAATGCGTTAATTTTAGTGCTTTCCGGTGCTTTTTGTCTATTTAGTTGTTGCATTTTTAGCGAAATAATATAATACGTTTGCGTTTGTTGGTTTTAAATATGTTTCGGCTGCTTTTTGTATGTTTTCGGGACTAACCTTTAAATATTCTTCTACTTCTGTATTTGCCAGGTTGGTATCTCCATAATAGGTTGCAAAAGCTAATTTCATTGCTTTGCTTAATACACCCACATCATTAAACCGGATGTTGGTTTCGGTTTTGTTTTTTATTTTTTCAACCTCAGTAATTTTAACCCCGTCTTTAATTAAGTTATTTATTACCTCAAAAACTTCTTTTTCGGCTATTTCGTGTGTTATGCCTTCCGTTAGTTTACCTTCAATTATTATTAATCCCGGCTCAAAATCACCGGTTTGATAGCAATCTACTTCACTAAATATTTTTTTGTTTTTTAGTAACTCATTGTATAAACGGGATGATTTTCCTCCCCCCAATATATCGGTAAGCATATCACAAGCAAAAAAATCAGGATGTAACCTATGGCATATATGAAACCCAATTACGATTGCATCTAACGGAACATCGGCATATACCTTTTCGGTTCTTTTTTCTGTTTGTGGAGGCTCTGTTGGATAGGTTGGTTTAATAAAATTGCGTTTTGGTATTGAGCCAAACCACTTTTCGGCCAACGCTTTTGTTTTGTTTAAATCAATATTTCCGCTGATAACTAATATGGCATTGTTTGGGGCATAAAACCCATAAAAAAATGCTTTTACATCGTCTAAAGTTGCAGTTTCAATATGCGAAAAATCTTTTCCTATAGTAGGCCACTTGTATGGATGTTGCTTGTATGCAAGTGGAAGCAGTTTAAGCCAGATATCCCCATAAGGCGGATTGATGTATCGTTCTTTAAACTCTTCAATTACTACTGATTTTTGCGTATCCAATACTTTTTGGTTAAAATCAAGACTTAACATTCTGTCGCTCTCTAACCAAAAAGCAGTTTCGATGTTATTGGCAGGAACTGTTATGTAGTAATTTGTAATATCGTTGCTGGTAAATGCGTTGTTTTCGCCTCCTACCATTTGTAATTCCGAGTCAAACTCCTTAACATTAACTGAGCCACCAAACATTAAGTGTTCAAACAAGTGGGCAAAACCGGTTTTGTTTGGGTTTTCGTCTTTTGAACCAACCTTGTAAAGTAGGTTTAATACACAAAGTTTTGAGTTTGAATCTTGGTGGTGTATTACCTCCAACCCATTTGAAAGCGTAAATTTGTTAAAATTAATCAAGGAATTAAAATTTATTGTTTATCGACAAACAAAATTAGTGTTTAGATGCACTATAAAACGACTTTTTTAAAAAGATGACCATAATCTTTACCCACAAAGAAATGTTTTATTAGACACTTGTTAAAACGGGTCGAATTTTCTCTTGAAAAATATTAATAAAAATCTTTTATTAGAAAATAGAATAAGTTGTAAGTAAAACAGATGTTGATTGTAACTTAAAGTAGCGATAAAACTATTGTTAACAATTTTCACTTTTGGACTGTATTATTTTTGGGGGAAGCTTACAAACCAAAAAAGCTACCCATATTAGGATAGCCTTTTGTGTATTTTCTTATTTTAGTTTATTTTGCTTTTTGCGAAAGTGCTTCAGCCATTTTAGAGCCAATTTCGGCAGGAGATTCAACCACATAAATACCACACTCACGCATAATAGCCATCTTTGCAGCAGCAGTATCGTCTTTACCGCCAATTATAGCACCGGCATGTCCCATTCTACGGCCCGGAGGTGCAGTTTGTCCGGCTATAAATCCTACTACCGGTTTTTTATTGCCATTTGCTTTTATCCAGCGAGCAGCATCTGCTTCGTAACTACCACCAATTTCACCTATCATAATAATTGCGTCTGTTTCCGGGTCATTCATTAGTAGTTCTACAGCATCTTTTGTTGGGGTACCAATAATTGGGTCGCCACCAATTCCAATAGCGGTAGAAATACCCATACCGGCTTTTACCACTTGGTCAGCTGCCTCATAGGTTAATGTTCCTGATTTAGAAACAATACCTACTTTTCCGGTTTTAAAAACAAATCCGGGCATTATGCCTACTTTAGCTTGCCCCGGAGTAATTACACCCGGACAGTTAGGACCAATAAGTGTGCACGCTCTGCCTTTAATGTATTCTTTTGCAGCAATCATGTCTTTTACCGGAATACCTTCGGTAATACAAATAATAACTTTTATTCCGGCATCAGCAGCTTCCATAATTGCATCAGCAGCAAATGCCGGTGGAACAAATATTATAGAAGTGTTTGCCTGAGCTTGTTCTACAGCATCTTTAACGGTATTAAATACCGGACGATCCAAATGTGTTTGTCCGCCTTTGCCCGGTGTAACACCACCAACTACATTGGTTCCATATTCTATCATTTGTTGAGCGTGGAAAGTTCCCTCACTACCGGTAAAGCCTTGAACAATTACTCTGGAGTTTTTATCTACTAATACAGCCATGTTTTTTTATTTATTCTATTTACAATTTTAGTGGTGCAAATATGTTAATTTTTTAAGGAATTAAAAGAATGCTTTTGCAATTAATAAGAAAAATCAGGATTTACGTCTAAAAAAGTAAAATCCAAGTACAATTACTCCGAGCAATGCAAGTGTAACTCCTGCAATGGTAGCAAGCGATAAACCATTGTTTGCTGATTGTTGTAAGTTTTGATTATTTATTTGTGCCATTAGTCTTTCGTTTTCTATTTTTTCTGCCTGAAACTTTGAATCAATGTCTTCTAATTGTTGTCTAACATTTTCATTGTATAAGCTGTCTTCAAAAGC
Source organism: Bacteroidia bacterium (assembly GCA_019454865.1). GTDB lineage: Bacteria > Bacteroidota > Bacteroidia > UKL13-3 > UKL13-3 > UBA6183. The sequence goes on along the minus strand of JACFNJ010000058.1, from coordinate 2,285 downwards.
AACATGGTTTTTATAGCTTTCTAATGCAAGTTTATATTCGCCTAGCTTGTCATAAATTCTTGATAACACTCCGTATGCCTTGCTTTGGCTTATTTTATCCCCCTGTTCTGTTGCCATTTGTAGGCCCAATAATGCATACTTTTTAGCAGCAAAATACATAGACGAAAAATAGTAACACTCTGCAATGTTTATGTAAGTAATGGTGTTGGATTGTTTATCGCCCAGTTTTTCATTTATAGTAAGTGTTTGTATATAATACTTCAATGATTTATTGTACTCCTTGTTTTCAAAATACACCAAACCAATATTGTTTAGCACAAATGATTCGCCCTTTGAGTTTCCCAAAAGCCTATTCATCTCCAAAGATTGCGAATAATAGCGCAAGGCTTCTGTGCGCAAACCTTGAGTGTGGTATATGTTTCCAATATTGTTTAAGGTTTCTGCCATACTGGTTTTATCCTCTAGTTCTTTAAATGTATTGTAGGCTTCTTCGTAATATTCTAATGCTTTACCAAAGTTTTTAAGCTCAAGGTTAATTACTCCAATATTGTTAAGTGTAATAGCAACACCGCGCCTGTCTTTAATTTTTTGAGCATAATCCAACGAAAGAATAAAATATTTTAATGCTCGATTAAAGTTTGCTTCAATTACATAGGTTGAAGCAATGCAATTTAATGCTGATGATATTCCCTTAATATTTCCGCTGTTTTTGTGTTGAATATATGCCCATTTATAGCAACCCCGTGCTTTTTCGTTATCGCCAAGTATTCGGTAATAGTTACCAATGTTTATATATGCATTTCCTATACCACGTAAGTATGATTTTTGTTTAGAAAGTTGTAAAGCAGTATCAGCATAACAAAGGCTCGTTTCTATATCTGTATTTTTTGCTTGATATGACAATTCGTTATACGCATCAATTTTTGCTGTATCACGAAGTGTTTTTACTTGCGTTTGCAAGCTGTCTAAAATACCCGCATTACCTATCAAAGGCAAAACAAGCATAAGCCCTATCAGGTTAAACTTTATTAAGTGCTGCAAATTGTAATTCATATAGTTTTTTATAATATCCATTTGAGATAGTAAGCAGCTGAGCATGACTGCCACGCTCAACTAACATACCTTTATCTAATACTAAAATTTCATGCGCATGTTGTATCGTAGAAAGACGATGTGCAATAATAATTGAAGTTCGATTGTGCATCATTGTTGCAATTGCGTTTTGAATTACTTCTTCTGTTTCATTATCTACGGATGATGTGGCTTCGTCCAGTATCAGAACAGAAGGGTTTATAACCATTGCCCGCACAAATGAAATCAATTGTCTTTGCCCAACCGAAAGAGTAGTACCTCTTTCTTGTACATTTTGGTTGTATCCATTTGGTAATTGCATAATAAAATCATGTGCTCCCAAGTGTTTGGAAATTGCTATTACGTGATCGTCTGTTATGGATTTGTTGTTTAGTTTTATGTTGTCCATTACGCTTCCGCTAAACAAAAACACATCTTGCAATACAACAGCCATCTTGCTTCTAACGTCTTTAATGTCTAAATCTTTAATGTTATAGCCATCTAAAAATATTTCTCCTTTATCAATTTCATAGAACCTGCTTAGTAAATTAATTACAGATGATTTGCCTGCACCGGTTGCGCCTACAATGGCAAGGTTCATGCCTTGTTGTAATGTAAAACTTATGTCTTTTAATACGGGCTCATCAGGTTTGTATCCAAACCATACATTTTTAAAAACTATTTCACCTTTTATTTTATTTAATTTAATATTTCCTGATGGTTCAATGTTTTCTTTTTCATCTGTAAGTTTAAATATTCTCTCGGCAGCTACAATACCCATTTGCATTGTATTAAAGCGGTCTGCTAATTGCCTAATCGGGCGAAACAGTAGGTTAATATAAAGGATAAAAGCGGTTATAACGCCAACGGATGCTTCGCCTTGCATAATATCTTTTGATCCAAACCAAACAATTAATGCTATTGATATTGCGGATATTATTTCAACAACCGGAAAGAACACAGAATAATACAAAATAGAGCGAATGTTTGCATCTCGATGCTCAGCATTTATAACCTGAAACTTTTTATACTCTTGTTCGGTTCGGTTAAATATTTGTACTATTTGCATGCCTTGAATGTGTTCTTGTACAAAGGTGTTTAGTTTGGCAACCTGAGTTCTTACGTCTTCAAAACTTATTCTTACTTTTTCTTTAAATAAATATCCGGCATAAAGCAAAAGGGGTAATACAGATAGGCTAATTAAAGTAAGTTTC
>JACFNJ010000322.1 GCA_019454865.1 Bacteroidia bacterium | reverse complement strand
AAAAACCAAGAGTATTATTAACATAACTTTTCAAATCGGTAACCTTGCTTTGAAAAAAACTCAAGCATTTGTTTTAATAAAATAAACATATTCTTTTCAGCTTTTCGGCTATCGTGAAACACAACTATATCGCCTTGTGATGTTTGATTGCATAGCTTTTTTATTGCTTTGTTTATGTTCAAATTTTTCTCATAATCACGAGTTAATACACTCCACATAATAATTTTATAGTCCTTTGAAACCGATTTAATTTGTTCCATAGTAATTCTACCGTAAGGTGGTCTAAACAAACTGCTACTTATAATTTTTGAGGCTTTATTAATGTTTTCAGCAAAATTAACAGTATTGGTTTTCCATCCTTTTAAATGATTATAGGTATGATTGCCTACGGCATGATTTGCATCAAGAATTAATTGAAAGGTTTCTGGATATTTTTCTACATTTTCACCAACACAAAAAAATGTAGCTTTTGCATTGTATTGATTTAATATTTCTAAAACTTTAGGCGTAATATCCGGATGCGGCCCATCATCAAATGTAATGTATATTACATTTTCTTTAGTTTTTACCTTCCATAACAAAGAAGGGAAAATTAAAGGAAGTATTGCAGGTATTCTATGTTTATACATTACTTTTGTTTTTCAATAACCAATGAAAACGAGAAATTATTTTTTAAAACGCAAATTAACACTATTGCTTTTAAATCTTACAACCTTTGTATATGCTCAGCATACGAGTCAGCCTTATACATTGCAATATTGCATTGAACAAGCGCTTCAAAACAATATCAATATAAAACAAAAAGACTTATCAATTAATACAGCTAAGGTAGATTACTTGCAAAGCAAACTTTCAGCATTGCCATCAATTAATGCACAATTAACCAATAACTACAATACGGGGTTTGCAATCAATCCCCTTACAAATACCACACAAAGAGATGTTACTTTTAGGAGTAATAATATTGGTATTAACGGCTCAATGGTATTGTTTAACGGATTTCAAACAGTAAATACTATTCGCCTGCAAAAATCAAATACTAAAGCAGTAGAATTAGATGTGGCTACAGCAAAACAAAACTTAGCATTACAAGTAGCTAATGCTTATTTACAGGTTTTATTAAATGATGAAATTGTTCAAACAAGAAAATTGCAATGGAATGCAACAAATGAACAGGTAAACAAACAAAAACGGCAATTTGAATTAGGTGGATTGAGTAAAGTTAAATACCTTCAAATTAAAGCACAAGCATCAAACGAAGAAGCGCAATTGGTAGCGGCACAAACTATGCTTGACCAGGCATATCTTACACTTTGGCAATTAATAAACATAGAGCCGGATACAGCATTAAAAATTGAGAAGCCGGATTTTAATCAAATAAAAATTGAGAGTGAAACCAAAACAGCAAAACAAATCTATGAA